>JAHJOQ010000111.1 GCA_018820315.1 Candidatus Zixiibacteriota bacterium
GGCATCTTTCACCAGCGGTGCAGTTTGCTTCTTCCCGAATGGTCGAGCATCAGAATCAGGTTACATCATGGCGTCGCAGTATTCGGATGAGTTATACCAAATGTTAAGCATATCTGTGCTCGCTGCAACAGGGAGAGTCGCTATCGATTACGTTGAAAACTAAGCCCATTCCTTCCTCCTTTCCTGTTTGGGTCGCCCCCCCGCTGTCGGGGGGGCTTTCTTTGTTCAGGATCTGAACAGGCAATCCGCATCGGTTTTTTTATGAACTGGAGTCAATTTTTGGTGAGGTGGGACGATAATAAGACTGTGGTGTGAAAAGAGTTTTTAACAGCGCGTATGGTATCGAACCAATAGCCAGACTTTCGTAGTCTGGTTCTGATAATAAAAACCAACACGAGTTAACAACATGCTATTAGGATCCAGGAACAAGGTCACGACCGGTCTTGACATAGGCGCCTCGTCAATCAAGCTCGTGCAGATGGAGAATCGTGGCGGGAGCTTTGCGGTCCGTTCTATGGGGATTCGCGAGCTGCCGGTCGAGGCGATCGTGTCTGAAGAAATCAAGGACCGCGACACAGTTATCTTCAACATTCAGAATCTGGTAGAACAGACTGACCCCAGAATCAAAGAGGTTGTGCTGAGCATCTCTGGACATGGTGTGCTCACCGACAAGATAACAATTGACAAGAAAACCGGGGCGGAAGCTGAGCAGGCTATTTACTTCGAGGCGGAGCAGCGGGCACCATTCGATGTCGAAGATGTGACGATGGACTATCACATCATCGACATTAATGAAGAAACAAACAAGATGGATGTGCTTCTTGTAGCTGCAAGGAACGAGTTTCTCAGCGCATATCTTCAGGTAATCCAGGATGCCGGATTGAAGCCGGTTCTGGTCGACACTGACGCATTCGCCATCCTCAACGCGTATGAAATCAATTATGATATCGACCCGGAGAGAGTGACGGCGTTGGTAAACGTCGGTTATGATATCACCAATATTACCTTTGTCAAAGATGGAAAATATCATTCGACCCGCGACATATCGGCTGGTGGAAGAACGATTTTTGACACAATTCAGAGAGAGTTTCGACTCAATCAGGAATTGACAGCCAAGGCTATCAAAGGTGAAATGGAATCGTCCATAGACCAGGATATGCTGAAGGCGACGATCGTAACATCTGCCGAAGAAATGCTCTCGGGTATAGAAGTGGCGTTTTCATATTTCAAGTCCTTGGCGAAAGTCAACACAATAGATTGGATCATCCTCTCCGGAGGCGGTGCGTTGATTCCGTATCTGCCGGAGTTTATCCAGTCGACGCTGAATGTCCCGATCGAGATTGCGAATCCTCTCAGGAACATCGAATACGATCCGGAAATGTTCAGCTTCATTCAGCCGGAAAGAATTGCTCCTCTGCTGACCGTGCCGATCGGACTGGCAGCCAGAAAGGTGAAGTAGCACTATGATAGAGATCAATCTTCTTCCAAAAGAATATCGCAAGCGGGCGAGAACGTTCCACCTGGAGAAGAAGTCAATCTATGTTGCGGCAGGAGTTGCCAGCATAGTCTTGCTCTTTGCGCTTGTTACTTTCTATCAGCATTATCAACTCTCTTCGCTTGATGAAAAGATAGCCCTGGCCAACAGTCAGAGGATGCGCCTCCAGGAAGACATTCGACTGATTGACGGTCTGACAGACCTCAAAGAGAAGATTCTGACTCGTATGGAATCAATTGAACGTCTCGACAGGCACAGAGCGGTCTGGGTAGATGTCCTCCAGGATCTCAATCAACGGGTCCCCGATTTCCTGTGGCTGACAAGAGTCGCAGAGATTCGTGAAGATACGAAGGCGAAGGCGGCTAGAGCGAAGCAGGTTCCCGGTCAGCAGGCCGCGGACACCATTCCGCAGGTAGCTGAGTTCGTTTTTGCAAAACCTGTCCCGACAGAAATGGAAGGCTATGCTTTCACACTGAGCAGCATAGCGTCATTTCTCGTTGGACTGACCAAGTCAGACTATTTTGAGAATATAAATCTTTCCTTTGCCAAGCAGGAAGATGTGACAGGGATCAACGCCTACAGATTTAAGGTTGGCTGCGATCTTGTATTCCAACGGGCACTCGACAAGTCCGCTCCCATAGAGGACGTCTGGGTTCCCACCATTGCCGAGAAGTAGCCAACGGAGGAATAGATGGACCTTAAGGATCCCAAAACACAGAAAATAGCCCTGGTGATAATGGGGTTTTTCCTGGTAACTTATTTCTGGTATTCCCGAGTATATTCGACGAACGATGAGCAACTGGCCATGAAACGAGGCCAGTATGAGTCGATCATGACGGATCTTAAAGCCGTCGAGATGAAGGCTAAGAGCCTTGACGGGCTTCGCACCGAATATGATGATCTCAAGGAGCGTTACCAGGCAATTGAACTTCTGCTGCCAGATGAGAGACAAGTTCCGAAGTTCCTCGTCCAATTGCATTCGGCAGCCGCGCTGACTCAATCGAGATTGCTGGAATTGTCTCCTTTAACGATTGAAGATGCGCCTTATTACTCGGTCTCTGACTACGAGTTGAAGTTCACCGGGACTTATCACGAGCTGGGTGAATTCCTGGCGAGTGTTGCCAATTTCCCATTCATTACGAATGTCAGCCATGTCGAGATTGATGGCATTCCAGAGACATCTTTGGAACAATCGCGAGACAAGAGAGCCATGCACGACACAAGAAGCCTGGAAGCGAAGCTGGTTCTGTCGACCTACTTCGTTCGTCCGGAAGATAAACTGAGCGGAATCAACCAGTAGGTGCAAGTATGTTTTCAATTACGAATAAGCAGTCAGTGTTCTCGAAGCTTGCAATAGTAGGACTACTCCTGGCGGTTCCGGCAGTTCTATCAGCAGCCGTCACCGTCGATAATATTAGTCTGAAGAAGCAAGGGAAGTTCACCGAAGTAACGGTCTATGTCTCAGACGCCGTCGAATTCGAGCATTCGATCGTAGAGCCCGGTGCCGGTAAACCGTACCGAGTTGTGCTCGATCTTAATGACGCCCGGCACATGTTGCCGCACTACAACTTCGATGATCTGCCGAGCCAGACGGTAACCAGTATCCGGACGAGTCAGTTCTCGGTAAATCCGGAAAAAATCGTACGCATAGTGCTCGATGTCAGAGGGCATGTCACGTACAAAATCAGTGAATCGCAGAATACTGTAACACTGGTGATAGCGACCCCCGATGACAGCGAGTTCCCTTTCTGGTGCGCACAACCCCTGTCTGAAGCGGAGAAGATCCAACTGGCGCTGGGAGAGGGCAGCAATACGAAAGGGACTTCGAAGGCCGATCCCGGCAAGGATCAGAAATCAAGTCCGGTGCTGGTCAGCAGCAAGGTGTCTGGTTCGCCTGACAGCGGCCCCAAGATCCCTGCACAGGCTGAACCCACAGCAACTACAAAAACGAAGAAATCTCCTAAGAGCGATGATCCGGTAATGGCAACGAATGTCATGAAGGGATTGCCAGAGGCTGATCTGCCGATCACAACCACGCAGACATCCGAAGAGCCGGTAGTCGCACTCGATAAGAAGGAGCCGGTCGCATCAGAAGCCGACAAACCGAATAAGAATATTTCAGTTCATAAGCCAACGCCGGTTGAGCCAACTCCGTGGCAGGTGCCCGCAGAGCCATTGGTGCTGCTGGCGCAGACTGACGATAATAGGCCCGCGGCGCAAAATGAAGCAGATGATACTCCCACGCCGAAAGTCATCGAGGAGAAGAAGAATAACTCAAAGCAGAGTGGTTTCACCGATTCTGCAGCGAGCATGAAGCCTCAGACTCCCGGAATGAACGAGGATATGGATTCGGGCGATTCGAGTCCTGCGATGCCGACACCGGCCAAGCCGTCAGATCGGGGTAAGTCCGATTCTGAGCAATACAGGATCAATCCGGACAAACCAACCAAGACAAAGGGTACCCTTGCAGAACGCTTCCCGAAACGGAAAGTTGTTCAGTACTCGTCCTGGGGAAGTCGCGATCCGTTTGCACAACTCATCGACAGAGCCCACGGCCGCGAGCCGGGCGAGATCCCGGATGTCGAAACGCTTCGTCTCGTTGGAGTGCTGCAGGGAGATGACGGCTCGAGTGCGCTTCTCGAGGACGTCGAAGGATATGGTTACATCCTGAAAGACGGCGATCCGGTCAGAAACGGTTATGTTGTTCAGATCGGTGAAAAGAAAATCATTTTCCAGATACAAGAATACGGCTGGAGTCGCACAGTCGCTCTTAAGATAGAAACGGAAAACTAAAGTGAGGATATGATGCGCTTAAGAATTGTGAGAACGACTTCATTGGCGATCCTGACCGGAGCACTTCTGCTGCTCTTAGGCTCAGTCTCTCTGATTGGTCAGGGATCGGTTACAGATCCTAACAAGCCGATCAAATCGCTCAATTTTCAGAATGCCGAAATAAGGTCGGTCATAGACCACCTTGCTGATTACGGTCAGGTCAATATGGTGACTGCGCCATCGGTCGAAGCGACCGTCAATCTGAGTCTCAAGGATGTCACCTGGAAGCAGGCACTCGATATCGTAATGAAAAACTTCGGACTGACGGCAGTTCAGGAGGACGGGTACATTCGCGTTCTTCGGACCGAAGAATGGATGACCGAATCAAAGTCACTTCAACAGCATCACGCTGACCAGAACAGTATCGTTCCGTTGGAAAGCAGGATTATCGACGTTGACAATGCTGCTGCGGCTGATCTTGTAGTTCCGCTCAAGTCTCTTCTGACTGCCCGAGGCGGCGTCGAGATCGACGCTCGCACGAATTCGCTGATAGTCCAGGATATTCCCGAGAACCTGACCAAGCTGGAAGCTTTCGTTAAAGAACTTGATCGCGAGACTTCGCAGATCAAGATTTCGGCGCAGCTTGTGGAAGTGTCATCGAGTGCGCTGGAAGAAGTCGGTATCAACTGGGAATTCAGTGGTTTCAAGGTTGAATCAGACGGAGACAAGTACGAACACTCTGAGAAGCTCTTTGGCGCCGATCAAGTCCCTGACCCCATTTCCGAGTTCACATTCGGGACAATTCAGGATGGCTGGGATTTCCAGGCCAAGATCGCTGCACTGATTTCTGACGGCAGAGGCAAGATCCTCGCTCACCCGGAGATCACGACTGTTGACAACAAAGAAGCCCGCATCCAGATGGGACAAAAAATCCCGGTCAAGCAGTTCGATGGATCGGGAAACGTCGTCATAGTCTATGAAGAGATCGGTACTATCCTGAGAGTGACGCCGCACATCACATCTGAGAACAGAATATTGATGCATCTGAAGCCGGAGCGATCCACCTATGAGTTCGATCCGAATGGTCTGATCATCAATACCAACAACGCCGAAACAAACGTCGTTGTGGAAAACGGTCAGACTGCGGTTATCGGTGGCCTGACTACACAGGATGTCCTTGAGAACGAATCGGGTGTGCCGATCGTAAAGGATATTCCGATTATCGGCTACTTGTTCAAATACAAAAAGAAAGTCGTGGAAAACCGCGATCTCATTATATTCGTAACTCCGACGATTGTGGACAACAGCCTTGCATCAAACGAGGGGCCGTAGTTTTAAATAACGAACTCAGCTATCTGTAGAAGGAGCGATAGAATATGTTCCAGAAGACTTTGAATAGGAGGGCGTTATCCCGATGGATCTGGCTCTTCGCGGCCGTGTTGATGCTCACGCTCGCCGGATGCGGTGATGACAGCCTCGTTGGAGGCGACGGCAACGACGACCAGGTCATCAACTTCGACGGCAACCTGCGTATCACAAACTTCATGTATGAGGTTGGTGACACGATTTACCAGAATCACTCCGTTGTCGTCAGCGGTTGGGTTCGTGATTCACTCTCGAATCCGGCAACCGGGATTACTGTGTACTACTATGCTGAACCAGTCGGCCAGGGGTATTTCTCGAAAGCTGTCGACACGACCCGGCTTGACGGTTCTTTCAGCACAAGCTACTACCCGGTTAACCCGGGGCCAGTCACGATCTTCGCCCAGATCGCAGAAGACAAACTGACAGCGAAGTCAAAGACTGTCGAGATCAGCGGTGGCACCCCCGGAGACGATACACCTGATTACACGTTTGAGTTCTTTGCTCCCGAAGGTTTCGTGCTTGCCGACGGAGAGAACGAAGTTGAGATACTGCTTGTAGTGCATACCGGGCCTGGAGAGCCTGCAGAAAACGGCACTGTTGTAAAACTGTGTGCCGGTGAGCGATTCGAAGATGTCGACGGAAACGGATATTTCACAGAAAATGTCGATAACGTCGAATGGGATGCAAATGAAAATGAAATTTGGGACCGAATCGGTGTTGTCCCGGCGGCGGTGACAACCTCCGACAGCACGGCGATCTTCACCTACACGGCAGGAACCACATCAGGACTCGTGTTTATCCGCGCCACCATCGGCGAAGGATCTAACTCGATCTATGGTGAATTTGCCCTGTCGTTACGTCCGAGCGAGGATGTGGCATACATTAAGCTGTCAGCCGCTTATCCAGAGATGCAGGTAAAGGCTACCGGCGGAATCGAGTCCACGAATCTCATCGCATATTGCTATGACAGATTCGGCAACCCGGTTCAGCAGGATATCGGTGTGGAGTTCTTTATAGTCTCCGGACCGAACGGAGGAGAGAGTATCCAGAATGAGGGAACCGGACCGGTAATTGCATATACCAATGTGCTAGGTGCTGCAATGGTCACTCTGCTTTCCGGAACCGTTTCCGGTACGATCACATCCCAGGCGAAAGTCGGCACTGTCTATTCAGATGCTGTCCTCGTCGATGTGAACGCCGGACCTCCGGATCATCTGTCGGTTGGCGTTGCTCCCTGCAATGTTCGAGGATGCGGATGGATAAATGTTACAGCAGATGTAATAGTGTTGGTTGAAGACATGTACGACAACCCTGTCATGGATAGCACAGTGGTGCACTTCTTTACCAATACAATCGGTATGATCGATGCACTGTCTCTGACTGTAGACGGCATAGCTCAGTCTGTATTCCGATCGACGAACGAATGTCTGGACGGACGCGCATGGATCACGGCCGAGACAGACGGCGGAAGGGTCAAAGACAGCACATTCCTGATTGTCAGTGGGCTGCCGGCATATATAAACATATACAGCTACCCTCAGTGGCTTTCTGCTGATGGAAGAGACGCCGGCAACTTCTATGTGACGGTACTTGATGCCAATGACAATTTCGTTGTGAATGGGCAGAGTATTAAATATGATTTCTGGCCAGAGGGAAGTGCTGTAGGTTCAGGAACATCCAATGGCTGTAATGCGAGTGTCGCAGTGGGTGAACTGACGAGTGCGGTTCTGACCAAGGATTATTCGTACTCAGTACCTGATGATGGAATTGGAGCGAACGGAGTCTTGACTGCGACCGTCGGAGATGGTGCCGGTATTTCGCATTCGGTGACTGTCGAACTGCGTACCGGTTATTCCTACACCGATAATTCTGAAGTCAAGATTGCATCTAAGGTGGCTCCCGGATCGTCCGAACCACTATCAGTCCTGATTAAGGACCGCTCTGGCAATCCCCTCAGTGGCCACGCAATCACTGCGGTTGCTTCGACTGGAACGATTACCCCCGGCCCGATCTATACGAATGAGTATGGTGAAGCTGTCGGATTCACGTACACGGCTCCCGGCGCTATCGGCAATGCCTATATCACTGTAACTGATGCCGATCCACGCGGCGGTCTGATAATCACTCAGAAGATCAAGATCGAATACGATAATTAGAATTTGATTTCCCGAGGATACGTAGCAGGGCCGCCCTTCTCAGGGCGGCCCTTTTTTGGTTGCTGTTTATCATATGTATCCGTAGTTTAGCTGCATGAACGAAAAGCAACCCGCGTCGATCAGCACGCAGCATAAACGCTGGAGACTCATCTGTGACCTTCTGGATGAATCAAGCGAAAGCTACTCCGACAGAGTTCTGTTCAAGGATGCTTCCGGCAAGACTATCACATATTCCGAAACGAGGACTGCCGTAGATAATCTTGCCATGGGGCTCATTCTCAGCGGATTGTCGAAGGGTGATCGCGTCGGACTTCTCGGCGAGCGAAACTCATCCGACTGGTGCATCAGTTATCTTTCGATTCTTCGAATCGGCGCGGTTGTTGTGCCGCTTGATTCCGGATTGAAAACGGATGAACTGGCGTCAATGCTCGCGGATTGCGGCGCCTCGGGAATAATCTGCTATGGAAAGGCAGTCGAGACACTCAAGAAAATCAGGCAACAGGTCAACTCGCTGGAGACCATTATCGCGTTTGATACGGGGCGGAGTTACGGTGCTTCCACGGTAGCCGATCTGATCACCAAAGGGAAAGGGCGGACAATCAAGTTCCCCACCGTCGATCCCGACGATCTCGCTGTGCTGATCTACACATCAGGTACGACAGGCAAGCCGAAAGGCGTGATGCTATCCAACAGGAATATTGTCTCAGATATAATCGCTGTGCATAACACCCTGCATTTTGTTCCGGAGGATGTCTTTCTCTCGGTACTTCCACTGCACCATACACTTGAATGCACGTGCGGCTTCCTGACACCAATGTCAAAAGGCTGCAAGATCGTATATGCCCGAAGCTACAAGTCTTCCGAACTGCTCGAGGATCTGCGCGACAACAGAATATCGATCATGTGCAGTGTACCACTGATATTCGAGAAAATGTATCTCGGCTTTCAACGGAAAGTCAGCAAGATCTCTACGCTGAGACGCCTCATGTTTAAAGTTCTCTTCAGATTGTCTGCTATCGGTCTGAAACGGTATTCTTACTGGGGGCGATCCCTCTTCAGATCGACAAGAAAGAGAGCCGGGATTGACAGCATTCGAATGTTTGTTTCTGGTGGAGCGGCGCTGCCGTTCGAAGTCGGCCAGTTTTTCAATGCTCTTGGCATTGTGACGTTGCAGGGATATGGTCTGTCTGAGACATCGCCTGCGCTCTCGATCACTCCCGAAGAGAAGAACAAGATTGACTCTATCGGTCCGCCGCTTACCGGCGTGGAAATGCGAATTGACAATCCGGATGCCTATGGTAACGGAGAGATAGTTGCAAAAGGGCCGATGGTGATGCTCGGCTATTACAATAATCAGGTTGCGACCGATGAAGTCCTCAGGGATGGCTGGTTCTTCACCGGCGACATCGGTCATGTCGATGAAGATGGGTATTTCCACATAACGGGACGGTCCAAGAATGTCATCGTGTCGGCTGCGGGAAAGAACATATATCCCGAAGAGATTGAGGCGCGGCTGAATCTGTCGGACTACATACTCGAGTCGCTTGTGCTTGGCAGGAAAGCGCCAGGTTCGAATGTCGAGGATGTGATAGCGGTAATCGTTCCCGATCAGGAGTTTATCTCTCAGGATGCAAACTCGACGGGACAAGCGGCGGCGCCCTTGGTTGAAGAGATAATATCGTCGGAGGTGAGATCTGTCAGTATGAGTCTCGCCGATTTCAAGAGGATCAAGAAGTTCTATATCCGCACTGAAGAGCTCCCGAAGACATCTACACGCAAAATCATGCGCTCACTCAAGATTGACGCCGATGGCAATCTGGTGCGGATGCAAAGAGTGTAGCCGCCGTAAGGTGGAACGTGTTCCACCAAGTCCCCTCAAAATGTAGGTCAAACCCCTGTGGTTTTGACATCTTTCGTATACAACGCCGGAGGCGTTGTCATGCCGACGAAAGTCGGTATCCAGAAGACGTCAAGACTGGATTCCGATGTGCATCGGAATGACAGCCCTTCGGGCTGTTGGGATCATGCACAGCTCAACGCGCGAGAAGGAGTCCCTTCCTTCCCGCCATGAATAGAGCCGTCAGGAAAGGGTTCCTGACGGCGCCTGTAATGATCTATACTTCGAAGACTCAATTTCAAGTTTTGACAGAGGAGATGCAATGTTAAACTGCCGCGCTTCTAGTCAGGCTCGGGCAGATAGGGACGTCTCGAAGCCGTTCCGCCTATCTCCACAGTTCCCCGCGCTATATCTTCACCAACTCCACTCTCCGGTTGTTGGCCTTGCCTTCGGGGGAGTCGTTGGTGTCGATCGGCTTTGTCTCACCCCAACCCTTGCTTTCTAGACGAGAGCCGTCGATTCCAAAACTGCTCGTAAGATAACTCTTCACAGACTGTGCGCGATCATTCGAGAGCGTCATGTTGTAATCATCCGCGCCATCGCTATCTGTATGCCCTTCGATGCTCAGCTTCAGAGTCGGATCGTCGATCAGGAGTTCGCCGATTTCTTTGAGCGTCTTATATGACTCTGCCTTTATCGTATGTTTGCCGGAATCGAAGAGGATGCCGTGTGTAACGATCTTGCCTGTCTCATCGAGCTGCTCACGCATGCTCTTGCCCCCCTCGGCAAATCTGAATCCTCTAAACAGAGTCGGATTTTCCAGATCACGGTACGGCCGCAAGTAGAGCTCGAAACCCTCCGGTGAGAATCCTTCGACCTTCGGGACGTTCGCCACGCGCTCTTCATTGATGTAGCACTTCATCGAGCGGGAGGTAGCCATGATCCTCATGGTATTTACACCCTTTCCGATGCGCTGTGGTAATACTTTACTCGCCAACGAGTGACCCTGAAGATTGAGCCATGTATCGTTGCCGGAAACGATTCCAAATTCGCCAACTATCTTTCCGGCTCCATCGACCCAGCGAATGTAGAAGTAGTTTCCAGACTTGTCAGTACCATTGTCGTAGAATTCAAGCTCGACCGTGTATTTCTCTGGAAGATGTCCCTTCGGAATCTTGGGACTGACAGTACCATTGTCGGTTGCCATGATCCAGAACTCTTTGCCAAGCTTAACAACCTCAAAAACACCTTGCTTTAAATTCCAGCGCCAAGGGAACTCACCTTCTTCGTCACTCTTCATATCGTCATAGAATATGACTCGATCTCCCGGTACGAAATCATACTTGGTGTAGAGTTTCATGTCTTCAGCTGCGGCACCTGGCGCGGCGGGCGTGCCAGTCTCTGAGTCTCCCGCTGATGCTGTTTTCGGTGTGTCTTCAGAAGTGGCAGCCATTTCTTCGCCTGTGTATCTGAAATATTCGCCGGGGAGTTCCTTCTTGATCTCATTGACTGTGTTGCTTATAAGCTCCTTGATAGCGTCTTCCATCGGCTCGCCGGAGTACTGCTCAACCTGTCCCAGCGCACCGATTTCGCCAGAAAGTTCTGACTTGGCAGCGTTGACAGACCAGTCGGTCGATTTGGCATCGATCTTCAACTTCTTGATTTCTTTGCCGGATGCAACATCAGTCAGCGTCAACTCCCATTTCAGTTTCGCACTGCGACCTTCAGCACCGGCAGTACCGAGCGCCTTCTTCTTGAGGGATCCGAGAGCCCCACCTTGTTTGACATGCGGATCGAATTCCTTGACTTCACCGCTTATCACTACGTCTGAGTTGTCTCTCTCGACGAACCTGCCACTCTCGATAAGAGTATTCATCAGCATCGTGCCAATATCAGCGGCTGTTCCACTGCTGCACTTGTCAGCTTTACTCACTATTTTGCCAACTGAGACGCTGGCTTTGTCCGCATCGCCGCCGCTGGCTAGTACCGTCATCATTAGCAGCATGGCGACAGCAATTACTACAATTCGAATAATAGAAAGTCTCTGCATCACTCACTCCCTGTGTCTTGCATCCGTTACCTGAACATGAAGTTGATTTCTCCATTAGTACTGCGACTCAGGAATGTACGAATGGCCAAGTTCCATGTCAACCTCTTTGCTTTCGGGCGCGATAGCCGCATAGCAAATGATGAGTGAATCCGCAAGGCGTCAGAAAGCGCTTGCAAATCTGCATGTCGCAGCTTAATTGAGACCGCTATGACCGAGACTTACGGGATAAGAGTAGATACCAAAGGTGACGGGGACATTCTCGATCTGACCCAGCAGGTGTCTGAGAGTGTCAATAAGTCGGGAATATCGTCCGGTATAGTGACGGTATTCGTGCCGGGATCGACCGCCGGTATAACTACAATCGAGTTCGAACCGGGCTTGCAGAAGGATTTGCCGGAGTTTTTCGAGAAGATCATTCCCAGGAACAAGACATATCACCATGATGAGACATGGGGGGACGGAAACGGCTTCTCGCATCTTCGCGCTGCGTTGGTCGGACCATCGCTCACCGTGCCGGTGGTTTCCGGGAAGTTGATACTGGGTACATGGCAGCAGATTGTTCTGCTCGATTTCGACAATCGGTCGCGGCAACGCGAGATCGTCGTGCAGGTGATTGGGGAATAGCGGGGAATGATAGACTACTACTCGGTGAAATGGATGGACGATTATCTGTCTCTGCTCGATCAGACCCTCCTGCCATCTGAAGAGAAGTATCTGAAAATCACAGACTATCGAGATGTGATCGAAGCGATAAAGAGTCTGCGCGTACGAGGAGCGCCTGCTATTGGAGTCGCTGCGGCCTATGCTACCGTGCTTGCAGCTCGGAACGAATCTGACCCTGCAAAGCTGGCACTGATGTTCGAGGAGATTCGCGCCGCTCGCCCGACGGCGGTAAATCTCATGTGGGCGGTCGATCGGCAGAGTGAAACTCTTTCTTCCACCTGCGTAGAGAAATCCAGCGAAGTGGTGCAGATGCTTCTCCAAGGAGCTAATCAGATATACGACAATGACTTGAGGATGTGTGAGGCGATAGGTGATCATGGTAATGACCTGATCCAGGACGGCTTCTCCATCTTAACTCATTGCAACGCAGGCGCTTTGGCGACAGCAGGCATGGGGACTGCTCTTGCTCCGATTTTTGTAGCTCACGGGAGTGGTAAGAAAGTCACGGTATACGCAGACGAGACTCGTCCGCTGCTCCAGGGAGCCCGTCTGACTATTTGGGAGCTAATGCGGCATGGAATCGATGCCACGCTTCTCTGTGACTCAGCAGCGGCATATTTGATGAGTCAAGGCAGAATTGACATGGTAATCGTCGGCGCAGACCGAATCGCGAAAAACGGCGATGTCGCTAACAAGATCGGAACCCTGAGCGTAGCAATCGCTGCAAGTAAATATGGCATACCGTTTTATGTTGCGGCGCCGAGCTCGACATTCGATGCTGGGACGCCTGATGGGAGCGGTATTATTATTGAGGAAAGAGATTCGGCGGAAATCACTCATATTGGATCGTACGTGACTTCACCGCGCGGAATCAGAGTATATGCGCCGGCATTTGACATAACGCCCGCTGAGCTAATCACCGGGATCATTTCCGAAAAAGGAGTGTTTAGCCCCGGTGAGCATCTGACGTGAGTGCTGAATTCTGAGGGTCTGTCTGTCACAGGTCTGAATAATTCAATTGCTTAGACGAAAAAACTTTGTCACTCGGGACTTGACAAAACAGAATTTATCCATATAATAATTGCTTGAGAAATTTTGGCTCTGATTGAGGAGAACGGATGAAGACTTATATTCCTAAAGTGGCTGATATTGAGAAGAAGTGGTTCGTCGTAGATGTAGATGGCAAGAACTTTGGTCGCCACATTGTTAAGATATCTCGAATTTTGACCGGCAAGAATAAGCCTTGGTATACTCCTCATATTGATACCGGAGATTACGTGATAATTGTCAATGCCAAGAAAGTGGAGATCTCCGGAAGGAAACGGACTGAGAAGAAGTACTACAATTATTCTGGCTATCCTGGTGGTCTTAAGGAGAGAAGTTTCGGACAACTTCTTGAAAGAACACCTGACAGACTCTTTCGCAGAGCGGTCTGGGGAATGATTCCCAAGAACAGACTCGGAAGAAAGATGCTGAAGAAGCTTTTTGTTTACGACGGTCCCGAGCATCCGCATCAGGCGCAGAAGCCGGAACCTCTGTCTCTTGGCAGGTAAATTATTTCTTTCTGAATATAGAAAGGCAGTAGATGCAACCACAGGTTTATTACGCAACAGGTCGTCGCAAGGCCGCCGTTGCGAGTCTTTGGCTAACGCCGGGCGATCCCGCTTGCAACATCAACGGGATTGACTTCAAGATCTACATGGAGCGGCGGCTCCTTTCCAATCATGTCCAGACTCCTCTTGAGGTCACCGGCACCGTGGGTAAAGTCGGATTCAAGTGCAAAACTCAGGGTGGCGGGAAAAAAGGCCAGGCCGGAGCTGTCAGACTGGCTCTGGCACGTGCTCTAATGAAGATGGACGAAACGCTCAGGAAGCCGCTGAAAGAGGCAGGATTGCTGACCCGTGACGCCCGAGAGGTTGAGCGTAAGAAGTACGGAATGGTCAAGGCCCGTAAGAGATTCCAATTCTCGAAGAGATAATCTCTCTATAAATGATGCACATCTGTGGATTCGGAGGGTGGTCGCGCAAGTGTCCCTTCGGAGATGAAGCAGGTGGAAGTTTAACCAACAGGAGCACACATGCTGCAAGTCACCATTAAGGACCTTCTCGAAGCAGGCGTTCATTTTGGGCACCAGACAAGACGCTGGAATCCCAAGATGAAGCGATTCATCTTCACCTCGAAGAATGGCATTTACATCATCGATCTCAAGAAGACTCTTCTTTCGCTCGATCGAGCCTGTCAAAAGGTTCGCGAGGTTCTCGATAAGAATCAGAAGATTCTCTTTGTCGGGACAAAGAAGCAGGCTCAGGTAGTAATCAGGGAAGAGGCGGCGCGATGTGACCAGTTCTTCGTCACCGAGCGATGGCTTGGCGGCATGCTGACCAATTTTCAGACTATCAAGAAGAATATCAAGAGGTTCAAGGACCTCGAAAACATGAAGGCTGATGGAACGTTCGAAAAGCTGACCAAGAAAGAGGTGGCGGGACACGAACGCGCAATCACGAAGCTTGAGAAAGCACTTGGCGGCATCAAAGAGATGAATGTCCTGCCCGGCCTTGTTTTCGTAGTCGATGTCAAGAAGGAACACATCGCAGTGGCCGAAGCTTCCAAGCTCGGCATTCCGATCGTTGCGATTATTGATACAAACTCCGATCCTGATCCGATCGATTTCCCGATTGCGGGAAATGACGATGCTATCAAGTCGATCAGGATTATTACGAAAGAGATATCGCGGATAGCGATGGAGTCACGGAGTAGACTCAAGGATCAGGCGGAGGCAATGTCAGAGAGTAGAGATGACACTGCCGCTCATCGGCCTCATCGTGACTTGGCTGATGGTGGCGAGACCGCACACGAGGTGTAAACATCGAGGAATAGACAATGCAGATAACAGCCAGTTTAGTCAAAGAACTTCGCGAGAAAACCGGTGCCGGCATGATGGATTGCAAGAAGGCATTGGCAGAGACTGACGGTGACTTGCAGAAAGCCACGAGCCTTCTTCGCGAGAAAGGCATTGCGAAAGCGGCTTCAAAATCGAGCAGACAGGCAAAAGAAGGCGCTATCATATCTTATATTCATCCCGGCGACAAGCTCGGTGTGCTACTCGAGCTGAACTGCGAGACCGATTTCGTTGCTCGCACTGACGATTTCAAAGAGCTTTCCAAGAACATCGCTATGCAGATTGCCGCCTCAAGCCCGCTAGTGATTGCGCGGGAAGAGTTGGATGAGGAGACGCTCGAAGAGGAGCGCAAGATCTATCGGACTCAGGCTTTGAATGAGGGCAAGCCTGAGCAGATAGTCGACAAGATCGTGACCGGCAGGTTGGAGAAGTACTATCAGGAAGTCTGCCTTCTTGATCAGCCATATATCCGCGACCAGGACAAGTCCGTGTCTGACCTTCTGACCGAGGCTGTCGGCAAACTGGGCGAGAACCTGGTCATCAGACGTTTCAAACGATTCGCATTGGGTGAGTAGATGTCTAACCCTCGCTTCAGACGGGTTCTTCTGAAGCTGTCGGGCGAGGCGCTGATGGGCGACCGCCAATTCGGCATCGACAGCGCAATGCTCGATTTCGTCGCAGGGGAGATTGCTTCCGTGCGGCAGCTTGATGTCGAGCTCTCCGTTGTCGTCGGTGGTGGGAACATCTACCGGGGACTCGCGGCTGCAGAGCGGGGTGTGGATCGCGTCACCGGCGACTACATGGGAATGCTCGCCACGGTTATCAACTCAATGGCATTGCAGGATTGTCTCGAGCAGAATAACATCGACACCAGAGTGATGACAGCTTTCAATATGGAAGCTATCGCTGAGCCTTACATCCGACGCAGAGCTGTCCGCCATCTTGAAAAGAGCAGAGTCATTATTCTTGCGGCGGGAACCGGAAATCCATATTTTACTACTGACACGGCTGCAGCGCTTCGAGCAATGGAAATTGAGGCGGAGGTTCTATTGAAAGCGACGAAGGTCGATGGGGTCTATGACTCTGATCCGGTGACCAATCCAGATGCAAAACGATTTGATACGATATCCTATGGCGATGTCCTCAACAAAGGTCTGAAAGTCATGGATTCGACAGCAACCGCGCTTTGCATGGATAACAACATACCGATAATCGTATTTGATCTTCACGTCAAAGGCAATATCAGACGAGTGATAGAGGGCGAGAGAATTGGTTCAATCGTCCAAGCAGGGGAGCAGGTATGATTAAGACGATCACCAAGGCGGCTGAAGATCGCATGAATAAGACGATCGACGCCGTGAAACAGCAGTTGGCGTCGATTCGAACCGGAAAAGCCTCACCATCGCTGGTGGAGAACCTCAAAGTCAACTACTACGGCAGTATGACTCCGATGTCTCAGGTGGCATCAATATCGGCTCCGGAACCGAGGCTCCTGGTTGTGCAGCTCTGGGATAAGACAGCGGTGCCGGAAGTTGTTAAGACCATTCAGTCTTCCGATCTTGGCCTGAATCCGCAGGTTGAAGGGCAGATCCTCCGAATTCCGATCCCTCCGTTGAGCGAGGAGCGCCGAAGGGAGCTTGTCAAGCTGGCCAAGAAGTATGGAGAAGAGGCCAAGGTTGCTTTGAGAAATATACGGCGTGATGTCAACGATGAGTTGAAGAAGACTGAGAAGGAAAAGAAGATTTCAGAAGACCAGATGCATGATGGTCTGCAGGATGTTCAGAAACTCATCGACGATTTTACCAAGAATGTCGATCACCTTACCTCAAAGCGCGAAGCGGAGGTTATGGAGCTGTAGAAGGGTTAGAATTGCCGCGCTCAAATTATATCAGGAAGATTTTCGAGAATGGCAATGTTCCCGAGCACGTCGCCATTATCATGGATGGAAACGGGCGGTGGGCGAAGATGCGGGGACAGCCGAGATGCTCCGGCCACAAAGCGGGAGTTGAGACGGTCAAGACTATCGTCAAGGCGTCCGCACGCATAAACATCAAGGTCCTCACTCTGTTCACATTCTCTGTCGAAAATTGGAAGCGCCCCAAGTCCGAAGTCTCTGCGATCATGAAACTCCTCTATGATAAGACGAGAAGCGAGCTCGACGAACTCAATAGAAACAATGTCCGGCTGACTGCCATGGGACACATCGAAGGCCTTCCGGTGACCCGAAGAAATGCGCTCAAGCACGCTATAAAGACGACCCGCAAGAACGACGGCTTAGTGTTGAATCTTGCGCTGAATTACGGCGGGAGGACCGAGATTCTCGATGCCGTCAGGAAGATTGCTGTGGATGTCAAGAAGGGTCAGGTCAGCCCGACAAAGATCGATGAGGCTCTGTTTGCGTCATATCTGTATACCAACGGCCATCCCGACCCTGACCTTCTGATTCGCACATCGGGCGAGAAACGTCTTTCGAACTTCCTGCTCTGGCAGACGTCATACACCGAGCTTTATGTGACCGATACTCTCTGGCCCGACTTCACCGAGGACGATTTCTTCAAAGCCATCATTGAGTACCAGACGCGCGAACGGCGATTCGGCGAACTTTCGCGGAACTGACATGAAGCAGCTTGCAGCACGTGTTCTGGTAGCTCTCATCGCAATTCCCATACTCGTTAATCTGGTACTCTACGGCAGGTTCATGCTGGTCGCGTTTGTCTCGGTTTTGACCGCCCTCGGGTTCTGGGAATTCATGAAAATGACTCAGACGCGGATTCAGTTTTTCCCACACGTCCTTGTGTTCATCTGTCTCATAGCCACCAATTGGTTCGTCTACTACTATGGCGAGTCAGCACTTCTGTATTCGCTCCTCGCCGGATTCTTGATCGTCACATTCTCTGCTGTCTTCAGGCGCGATGTTGCGACAGCGAGCAACAGAATTGTCTTCACGCTATTCGGCCTGTTCTATGTCAGCCTGTTCAATTTCTTCATACTGGTACGCGAAACCGACCTGCTTAAATACTCTGACTACAAAGAAGCGGGTGTCTGGATACTGTTTGTTTTCGCGGTCATATGGATCTGCGACACTGCGGCATACTTCATCGGAACGCCGCTCGGCAAGCACAAAATGTCGCCGATGGTGTCGCCAAACAAAAGCTGGGAGGGATTCGCCGCCGGAATGATTTTCGGGACTGTCACCGGATGGGCATTTTCGTTCTTAGCTCTAAAAGACATCCCCATCCATCAACTTCTGATCGCGGCTTTCACAATCTCTCTCGTGGGGCAGCTCGGCGATCTTGTAGAATCGATCTTCAAGCGCCGGTTCGGTGTCAAAGACTCCTCGAACATAATCCCAGGACACGGCGGTGTGCTCGATCGCTTCGACTCACTCCTCTACGCTATGCCGGCGTTATATTTTCTGCTGCTGGTACTGGTGTATCGGTAATCTGCAGGAATCACTGCGTATACTGCCATTAGAACGAGAATCCCACTTTGAAGAACTTCGTGTCATCATAGTCATCGTAGGCTTCGGCTTTGGCGTAATCTATCGTAACATCAACCGAGCTGAGGAAATGCGCGAAGGTTGCACTGCGGGGCTTAATCCATTGCATCTGCATCATCCATGCCAGCACTCCATGCAGGCTGAGGCCGAGTCCATAGGTATTGATGGTGTCGTAGCACTGCCCGGTGCGCACATACACGATGCCGAGAAGTCCGATTTCACCTCCGACTCTGTCGGTATATTTGTTGAATATGTCGCGCCAGGAGTCTCTTTCCCATGTGATGATCAGCGATCCCATCATTACATTCACGCTTCTCAGTGTACTGCGGATTCCGAGGCCGAGGGTCCCTTCGTGTGAATGTCTTGTTTCGAAATATGCCACAGAGGGTGTCAATTCGAGTCGAATTGACGAAGGATCGTGAACGGACCCATCGTTGTACCAATTCAGGATGTCGGCTATCGGAATCTCGAGAATCGCGCCGATATCATGGGCGTAATCATCCGATGACGAATTCCCAAATCTGCCTGTAGAGGTCGATCTATACTTGATCTGTCTATACGTGTAGCCGACGCCGACTCTTACGAAGAATTGAGCCGCCACACTGCCAGTATAGTAGTCTGCATCCCGGTACCATTGATGGATCTCGATTGGAATGCCTTCATATCCATAAGAAAAGTATGGTCCCGAGTCGAATTCTGATCTGACGTAGGACAGTCCAACCGCCACGGTCAGTCTGTCACTGTCCCTATCGAGTTTCAGCGATTTTGTCGATGCACCGGCGCTGATGCTTGAGGTCGATATATTGGATGAATAGTAGGGGTAGGAAGATACGGAGTTTTCCCTTGGAAGTGATACTGACAGGAACTTATCAAAATGGAGTAATGCTGTGGTTCCGGGATTGTGAAGCGCCGACTGATTGTCGACCAGATTGATAGAGCACCGCCCCATTGCAATCGCACGAGGGGAGTCGATCCAGTACAGTGAGGATTCGCTCGGTTGACCGACTTTGGACTGAGCGAGCACAGGTGAATTGTGAACCATCATGACGCATGACAAGATGATGGTTGCGGACACGACTCCAATTCTACAGCGTGACATATGGCCTCCCGTTTGATACTTGTTCCAGGCTGCTTTGCCATAACGTTTTATCGGACCTTCTGTCACATGATAGCTTCACGCATTTGGAAAGTCAAGCAGATCACATTGCGCCTTTCTTCACTCCTGTCTGAAGATCAAAGCTAGTTGGAGAGCCTCTTCGATAGTCTCGAGCACAGTCGGAATCAATCTGACATCCTCGCCTTCGACTAAAACTGTCTTGATCATGATTTCGCGGGTTATTTTCACGCTGTCGTTCTCTCTGACTGAATGCCCATCAACCTCGCAGATGTCGTTCTTTAAAGCCACACAGCCGGAAAATCCTTCCAAACGAGAAAGCAAATCGCCGGTGATGACCGTCTGGATGAAAACGATCTCGGGGACATAGAAGGCAAAGAGAGTCCTGAGATCGTATGTTCTCCAGACACCGATGGGGATTGTGGGATTGCGCCAGTCAAGAGTCCCCACAAGCTGGTGTCTCAGTTTTGACAATTGGCATCTTCTGTGTGTGCCGGAGATTTCAAACACATTTGAGTGTGATGTCTGCGCCATTCTCTCGTGCGACAGGAGAATCAG
The DNA here is from genome assembly GCA_018820315.1 of Candidatus Zixiibacteriota bacterium. Lineage (NCBI taxonomy): Bacteria > Pseudomonadati > Candidatus Zixiibacteriota > Candidatus Zixiibacteriota bacterium. The sequence continues at coordinate 20,409 of JAHJOQ010000111.1, forward strand.
CGATGGCAGCAGTCCTCGCAAGACGCTCTGCACCGACTGCGTGGCTGTCTGCATCTGCAATGAGTTTATTTTGCATTGCTCATCGATGAGCCTCGCGGAGTGACCGCTTGCCTTAAGGCTTAGATTTCCCGACAGCCACTCTCCCTCAATAGAATGGAAAGTCTCGACTATCTGCAGGCGATTCCTGCCCGGATCATCATTCGCGATCAGCCTGATCTCACATGTCTCGCCCACCTCGAGCCCCTTAAGACCCTGATATCTGGAGGGTGCGGAGGCGAACGGTGCGTACCGATCAGCCGCGTCTAGATATATCCACTTGTCATTGAGCAGGACTTTGACGAAGACATGATCGAATTGATCTGATGGCAAGTCCTCAAAAATCAGGCCGCGCTCGCCAGAGACAAAGACGTAATTGGAGGGCAATCCGAGTCTCTTACATACAAGATTCAGCAGATACGATTTGTCTTTGCAGTCAGCGATTCCAGCCTCAACAATAGCCTTGGCTCGTCCAGTCGCTCCGATGTTTTTGAGTGCCGAGCCTATCGATCCATACTTCAAACCGTCGCGAATCCAATAGAATGACCGTTCAAGGGCCGAGGCTTCGTCTGCGCTTGCATCGATGATTTCCGTCAGGACAGTCGGTAACTCGTCCTCGGAATTGTCAGATCCAAGGTTGTGCTGGATGATTCTCGATGCGACATTTTCCCAGGTTTCGTCCGAGGTCCCACAGGCGATGATCGGGTTCAGAAAGCTGTCTTGATACGGGAAGCCGATGTTTCCCGCCGGGATGTAATTCCGAGAGTTGAAGCATACTCTCTGCCGTGAATTGTCCAGTGAATCTTCACGCTCAACGTTATCCGACTCGTTGACAATTCTAAATGAGAGGGACCAGTCAGCCGGAGCTGCGAATTCGACTTGTCCCAGAAGCGTGGGATGAAATTCATGATTCAGATTGGCAATAACGGTTGCCGTATGCTGTCCTTCCTTCGCGGGTGCTCCCTCCTTGCACAAGATGACGTGCGACATCTCAACAATGTCCCCTACGGCGAGATGGGGCAGTAGCCACGTTCCTGCGAGGCGACTTTCAGTAGTAATATAGATGTTCTTGTCCGAACTATCGCCAACAGCAAACTGCTCAGGCGACAACTCATGAGCAGTGTCATCCGCGGAGATAATCCGCACCCTTGTAGACAGAAAACGTTCTGAGCTCGAGAAGTCAAAACTAAGCGCAGTTAACATTCGTGCCGCTACTTGTCTGCGGACTAAGAGAGCTTCTCGAAACCTCTTCAAATACCACCCGTCAATGTCGAACAGTATTCGCTGCTCCTTCTTCAGTGCCACGACGCCGTAGTGCGGTTCAATATCCCAGTCTCGATATTTGCTCCGCAGTTCTCGTATCTCTTCCTCACTCAGCATGGGCTGCTTGTCGTATAGAACTCTGAAGAGCGGAAGCCCGTCTTCGGCGCAGCCGTTCACAGCTGAGCGAACCGCGAATTCCTGAGCTTCATCGCATTTTTGAAGGGCATCGAACGATTGAGCCATAAGGAAGTGTACATGCGGGTTCACCGGTGCAAATTTGCAGTACTCCTTGAAGTTGCGTAGTGCCGCAGCCCAATCGCCGGCGTTGTAAAAGTTCAGCCCGGTATGAAAGAATCCGACATCCTCATAATTCCTGGAAACCACTCGTATTTTGAATTGATAATACACATCGTACATCGGTTCCTGCAGAGTCACCTTGATCCTGTCTACAAGTTCCGACTTGCCAGGAGTGATGCGCATCTCAATCTTGTCCGGCTTGTCATAGTATGAAACCCCGTACGAGTCACAAGTCTCTTCATCTCCGAGCAGAAACTGCATCCCGGCAATGGTGCAGTTGACTGGTTTCGAGAAGAACAGTCGTAACCTGACAGGTGCTCTAGGAGAGAAGAATCTAATCTCGAACTCTGAGCTGCCGTTAAGAAACTGCTGCATGAACTCGAATTGCTCAAGCATGCGGGAGGAGGTTAGAGAGATAGCCGCGGCAGAAAATCGTCTGAACAAAGGAAGCCTCTTGATATCGACGGTCGGGGGGGATGTGGGGATCTGTGGTGCCCTGTCATCACGGAACTGATTCTGCTCTTTCCTGTCCTTCGCCGCCTTTACCACTTCATTCAATATCGCGATGATGGCTACTGCTGCCAGTACGGGGCCGATAGCACTCATTCTGTACTCCGGAACGCTCAGTTGTCAGCAATGATAATCGGATACAGATCACTTGCATGCGTACTATAAGGACTATTGAATGCAGTGTCCAGTCATTTCTTGTCGTGATCTGCAGGCTTTGATGCGCTCTTGGGGCTATAACCAAGTGGCCAACAAATGCGTCTGAATAAGTCTGAGCGTTCTGCGATCGGGTGTATGATCTTTCATCTTGACATTGCGCCTACTTTGTCAATATTAGCCTAACCGGCTGAAGCTGGAATACTGGTGCACCTTGACTAGATTGGCACTATGAAGAAACTGCTCGACTATATCTTCTTTACGCGACCGGTGTTGTTTCCGCCGGTCTGGACGATTCTGATACTCGGTGTTCGAGCTGCGGACGCAAGGGAGGGGGCGTCGCCGTTCTATTCGACGGGTGCGGATGGTCTGGATCCGACGTTCATCCTGCTCATGTTTCTTGCGACCTGTCTCTACGCCGGTGTCTACACATATAATCAGATACATGATATCGAAACCGACCGCAAGAATGGCAAATTGTTTTTCCTCGCCGAAGGGATGATTTCGACAACAGAGGCTCTGCTGATCACGGTAGTGCTGGATGCTGTCGCGATTGCTGGTGGATTCTATATCAGCGTTCACATTGGTTACGCGTTCGCGGCGGTGCTGATCCTCGGTATACTCTATTCTCACCCGCGCACGAATTTCAAGGGCAAACCATCGCACGGCTATTGGGCGAACGCCTTCGGACACGGCATGTTGCCTTTTATTATCGGCTGGGCATTCCTGGACAGTATCTCACTTGAAGCCGCATTCAAATCTACTCCGTACCTGTTTGGAGTCGGCGCGATTTTTCTGAACACGACTCTTCCAGACAGGAGGGGTGATGAGGATGCTGGCAAGATTACGCACGGTGTGCGATGGGGAGTGAAATCGACCATGCAGGCATCTGTGTTTCTCGTCATTCTGTCGGTCATTCTAGCTCAAATGTCTGGTGACTATGCCTATCTGATATCCGGCCTGATTGCGCTGCCATTTTTCATTCGAGCGGCAAGATCACAGAAACTGGAACACATCACTCTCTCGACAAAAATCGCCATACTTGCTCTCTCAGCCTTCGCTTGCATATATCTTCCGTACTATTTAGCTCTGCTCCTTATCGGATTCATGGTTGCCCGCGCCTACTACAAGATGAGATTCGACCTCGATTATCCAACTCTGCGCTGACCCTTCAGAAACCAAAGTTTTTGTTGCCATGATTTCAGCCTCGGGCTAATATTTTAAGTTGAGGAGGCATGTGTATGAAGAAACTCGCTGTTCTATCGGCGGTGTTGGTGATTATTGTCGGATGTCAGCCTGCTGTCCGGTACTCGCCAACTCCTGAGAAACCACGCGTCAGCACAAGATCGGACGCGACAGATCCAGGCGGTCGTAACCTCACCGAGCATTCAGGAACTGTCGATACCGATCGCATGACGAAGATCATCGACTCATATCTGGGGACATCGTACAGGCAGGGCGGGTACGGGAAGCTCGGTGTAGACTGCTCCGGCCTTGTCTATGCAATTTACCGTGATTACGACAAGCTGCATCTGCCGCCGAACACACGGAAGCTGTTTGACGGTCTGCAGCGGATTGATTACCGCGACCTGGCAATGGGCGATCTTGTGTTCTTTAACCTCAACGGCAAACTTGCATCGCACGTGGGGATATACATCGGCGACAGCAAGTTCGTTCACTCATCAGAGAGCCGTGGCGTTGTGATCTCATCGATGTCTGAACAGTATTACCGCGAGACATTCGTGGGTGCACGTCGCGTCATTGGGTAATATGACTGAGCCGTCACGCAAGTCCGTTGGATCGATTCTGGCAGCAAACTATGCTGTCGCATTCATCCTGTTTGGATCGTTGCATTTCCTTGCTCCTTCAGTGACTGCTAATTTCGCGGTTTCCTCCGAATCTGCAATGTTCGACTGGTTGATGATTGTGTCTGTAATGGCTTCATCCTGGGCAGTCTGGCTTGTGATGGTCAGGCAGAGGTGCGTCAATGGACTCGGTCTATGGCGACTGCTCAGAGCTGATCTCGGTGCGGCGTCAATCTTCTTCCTGATAACTGCAGTTCTATTTGCGATTGCAGCGATAAAGCTCGACATCGCGATTCCACCGCAATCCAATCTGATCGATAACAAGGGAGTCAGCCAGATTGTCAACTATTGTCGGATGCCGATTCTGAGTCACCCGATTGCGCTCTACATCCTAATCACCGTCCTGACATACAAGATTGTTCGGAAGCCGGACGACTACAGACGAGGGATATTGATTGGCGGACTGCTCATTTTCACATATTACTTCATGATGTATGCCTGCGGAGCTGTCTTCGCAGAACTTCTGAGGAATCTGCTTGTTTTTCCTGACAAAACGCATCTATTAATGATGTTCATCTTCTGGCTGCCAACTCTGCTCTTTGTGTTGGCGGCCTATATTGTGTATTCATCTGCAGTCAGTACTGATTGACTATGCCGGAAAAACCCTACGCAACTAAGCTGAAGAACCTGCCCAGGAATCCCGGTGTCTACTTGATGAAGGACAAATCGGGAAAGATCATCTATATCGGAAAGGCGAAGATCCTCAATAACCGCGTGCGCACCTATTTCCAGAACGGCCAGGTGCTTGATCCGAAAACGCGCGCGCTGATATCGAAAATCCATGATTTCGAATTTCTCGTGACCGACACGGAAATGGAAGCGATGATTCTCGAAAGCAATCTGATCAAACAACATAAGCCGCGATATAATGTGAATCTCAAGGATGACAAGCGTTATCCGTATGTCAAGGTGACGACCGACGAACCGTATCCCAGAATTCTGATAGTACGCAGACTCTATAGAGACAAAGCCAGATATTTCGGACCATTCACGAACGTCACAGCGATGCGCCGCATGGTACGATTCATCACGCGGCTTTTCAAGATTCGTACCTGTAGCCTGACAATTCCACATCCGCGAGGCAGGGAGCAGAAGGTCTGCCTCGAATATCGCATCAAGCGCTGTCCCGGTCCATGCGAGAATCTTATCTCGGTTGATGAATATCGAAAACAGATTGATCGCGCTTGCATGTATCTGTCCGGCCGCTCCGAAGAGCTTGTTCAGGAGCTCAATGAGAAGATGATAGCGCTCTCTGCCGGGATGGACTTCGAAGGCGCCGCGGAAGTGCGCGATCAAATTCGCGCAATCGAAAGCGTTCGGCAGAAGCAGAAAGTCGCTGCGGATAGAAGTGTCGATCGCGATGTCATCGCCTTTGCCAGATCGGCGCGCGATGCCGCATGTGTGATACTTCAGGTGCGTGAAGGCATCCTGATTGGTAAGCAGCATTTTTATCTGAAGATCGAGCCGGAGACGACCGGCAACGAACTGGCTGGCGCATTCGTGAAGCAATATTACATGCATGCTGCGAATCTGCCGGAGGAAGTCTATCTCTCGAATGAGATAGAAGATGGCGAGTTGGTCCGCGAGTGGCTCTCCGAACGGTTGGGCAAGCAGCTCAAGCTGATGATCCCGCAGCGGGGGGAGAAGCTCAAACTCGTCGACATGGCAGCAGCGAACGCTAAACTCGTGCTCGATGAACTGCTCGTCCAAAAGCAGGGATACAAGAAGCGGGTCGGCTCTACGCTCCTCAAGCTGCAGCAGGATTTGAGGCTGGAGAAGACTCCGATGTCGATGGCATGTATCGATATCTCGAACCTTGGTGAAACCGACAAGGTCGGATCGCTCGTGTACTTCGTCAACGGGAAGCCGAGAAAGAGTCAGTACCGGCATTTCAAAATAAAGACTGTCGTCGGGCAGGACGATTTCGCGTCGGTGCGAGAGGTTGTCACGCGGTACTACACTCGCCTGATAGAAGAGACCAAGGATGGTCCCGATCTCTTGGTTATTGATGGCGGCAAGGGCCAGTTATCCGCGGCGCTCGAAGTTTTCAACGAGCTCAATCTTGATGTGAAGGTGATCGGCCTCGCGAAAAGGCTCGAAGAGATCGTGATGCCGTATCAGAAGGATACTCTCATCATTCCGAAGTCCTCACCGAGTCTGCGAATACTGCAGAGACTGAGAAACGAGGCTCATCGATTCGCTATCGAGTATCACAGGAAGCTTCGCGGCAAGAGGACAATTGCGACCGAGCTGGAACAGATCGAGGGCATCGGGCCGAACAAAGCGAAGAAGTTGCTGAAGCACTTTAAGAGCGTGACACAGGTTCGTAAGGCGACAGTCGAGCAGATCAGCAAACTCCCCGGCATCGGCATCAAAGACGCCGAACGCATCAAAGCACATTTCGCAGGCAAGTAGAGCGGCTTTTTTATCGGTCTGCGGCAGGGCGGTCAGTTAGCCAGCCGCCTCAAGTTCGATCCTGTGGCACAATACTGTCATTTGTTATGCAATATATTTGCCAACTTGAACTTTTGTAAGCTAATAGCATCGTACAATTGGGGCATGCAACGGACGCACGAAACGTACTTCAGTGCGCTATCGCAACTGGCTGATGCTTCTTCGAAGGAAGCCATTTTGGCTAGGATAATGGAGCGGTTGTGCCACGCCCCTGGAAAACATCTCTTATACGTGATTGCGCTATCGATGTACATCAATGCTGTCGCAAACTCTCCAAGATATTCGTGAATTACTCCTTTATTTGCCCACGCAAGAGCAAATTCTCTATTGTAAGCTATGGCGGTATCATGGCAAGCGTTAGCTTGCTCGTAATTCCTGAGATTCTGCAAAGCTATTCCGCGATTTGTCCAAGCCTCAGGATTGTCGCGGCGAAGTGCAATAGCTGAATCAAGGCTGGCTACTGCATCCAAGTACCGTCCCATCTTGGAGAGTGTTACCCCCCGATTGTTCCACACTTTCTCAGCCTTCCTGTTGTACTGAAGTGCCGAATCGTAACTACACACAGCACCCTTCAAATCTCCCATGTCGGACTGTGCCCTCCCTCGGTTGAGCCATGCACCAGAAAATCCTTCTCTTAATTCAATGGCAGTGTCGCAGCTAGCGATCGCTGCCATGAATTGCCCCAGCAAACCAAGCGCAGCGCCCCTATTGCTCCACGCTTCTGGATACTCTCTATCGATGTGGATAGCCTTGTCGTAACTGGCTACCGCCTCTGCGTACTTTCCGAGATCGTCGAGCGCCGTTCCTCGATTGCACCAAGCTACGGGGTCGTCACTTCTACGTGCAATCACCGAATCGCAGCTCGCGACAGCATCCTCGAACCTCTGTAATCTCCTCAGAGTGACGCTTCTGTTGGTCCAAAGGCTTGGATAATTCCTGTCAAACACGAAGACAGAATCGTAGCAGCTGAGCGCCCTAGCGTAATCTCCCATAGAATGATAAGTGGCTCCACTGTAGAACAGAACGGCTGCCATAGTCTCTGCGTCGCTCAAAGCTGCTGCGCGAGTTACTTCGAGCAGTGTCAGTGCCATTCCATAATTCTCAACACCTATTGCGACAATGGCGCTATCTAATGTTGTTTCAACAATTCCCTGAAGACACTCGGCCTGCCTTCGTGCGTTCTCTCGACATTCATCGCACTCTGTATCAGAAAAGGACTTGCTAATATATTCCTTCAGGCTGTCCATTTCGCACTTCTGGCTTTCCTCGAAAGCGGCAATGATCCGGTCCGCAGGTTCATCCGATGGATACACACAGACGGCAGCTACAACCGTGCATATTGCTCCGATTATGCTTAACCACCATACGCATCGTCTCGCCGATTTCCCTTTAGCTCGTTTGCCCACGATGATTGCAGCAAGTCCGAACGCCCCTGCAAAACAACCAATTATGTATGGAAAGTAGTTCCACATTCAATCAATAGCCTAGTCGGTGCGCAATATCCCCTGTATCGTAGTCATTACATGTATTTGCTTGCCAATATATCGGTTCTTGCATACGCAAGGCAAGTAATTTTCTCCAAACGGGTTTGTGCAGCAATTCCCGACATAGAGAGTCGATTTCACAGGGACATAACTCAACCGCAATGATACTGTGTTTGAGATCAGCTATTGGCAACAGAAAATCGCCGGATCTACATCCGGCGATTCTCGAACCCAACTACGTAACTCGGAAATTTATACTAACGATTCTATAACATAGACTTCGGTAGTGCGCTGCCCCTCTGAGTATCCATTCTCTTCAACTACCAGCGCCATCGACTTATCGTCTGTCTGGATAGTCAAGAATAAGCCGTGGCCGTTCTTCAACTCAAAAGCGCTTTCGACTCTGCCACCAATGATCTTCCTCAAATCTTCTTTCAGATTCTCAGTAACGGACATGTTTACCTCCCCGTTTCTTTAAGTAATGGTTTTAGGTGATGATGTTGACATGAGAGTTGCATTTGTTGCACTCATTTCCTTTTAATCCAACGACACTCGTCGAATATCCGGTTCGTGATATCAGAAGATTCCCACACACAGGACAGACCGTGTCGGAAGTTCCTGCTATCTGCGCATTTCCAACGTATACGAAATCGAGCTGCTCATGAGCGATTTCATAAGCCTGCTCAAGAGACTTCATCGGTGTGGCATCAATATCCATTTCATGGGCTGGGAAATATCGAGATATGTGAAATGGAATACTTCTGCCGAGTCCTGCGATCCACAGCACCAGATCTCGAACATCGTCTTCGGAATCATTCAATCCTGTGATCAGTAGATTTGTGATTTCGACATGGATTCCTGCATGAACACAAGCTTCAACTGTCCCTTTGACAACGTCAAGATTCCCTTTGCAAACTCGCCGGTAGAACTCATGCCGAATCGATTTTACATCGATATTTACAGCATCGATATATGGCAAAAGCTCCGCCAACGGCTCCGGATTGATGTAGCCGTTCGTTACGCAAACATTATAGAGTCCGCGTTTGTGAGCTGCTTCTGCTGCATCGTAAAGATACTCGAACCAGATAAACGGCTCACTGTATGTGTATGCGATTCCTGGGGAATGTCGCTCTATCGAAATATCTACAAGTTGTTCCGGAGGGATGTATGACGTCGCTTGCTTCTCCTGCGATATAGACCAGTTCTGACAATTCTTGCAGGAGAGATTGCAGCCGTTCGGCCCTACCGATAGAATCGGGTCGCCCGGATGAAAATGATATAGCGGTTTCTTTTCGATAGGATCAATGTTGACCGAAACGACTTCGCCGTAGTTGGTGGCGACCATCTTGCCATTCTCGTTGACTCTTCCCATACAGATTCCCTCGTTGCCGTCGCGAATCTTGCACCTCACCGGGCACAGCAGACAGCGCACTCGCCCATCGGGCAAAACCTCAAAATGTCGTGCATCATGCTTCATCGGACGCGGGACCACCGGTCAGTACATCAATCGGTATCGATTCATATTAAGGCTTGTTGAGAAACCCTAAATGACGTCATTGCGAACGAAGCGTGGCAATCTCCGCATTTCACAATAGCTTTGCCTTACATAGAGATCGCCACGTCGCCTCGCTCCTCGCGATGACGACGATGGGCATATTTGGACTTTTCAACAAGCCCATATTAGCCGGTATGAATACGGTCTGGAAGAGGGGATTCAACAAAAACTATTCAGTGTTCAAGAATTTTCTGTATCCAGTGGGCAGCATCGAGAAGGTTGTCGGCAATGTAATCAGGCCAAGTACCTGCCGACTCAGATTTCTCCAATTCGGACTTGCCGTATCCTGTTAAGACGAGAATCCCTTTGCCACCCAGATTCTGGCAGAGCTGGACATCAGAGAGTTTGTCACCAATTGAAAAGCAGGTCCGAATATCAATGTTCAGCAGTTTTTCAGCCATCCTGACCATGCCGGGTGCTGGCTTGCGGCAGTCGCATTCGACACGATATTCAGCTACAGTAGCCTCCGGGTGGTGCGGGCAGTAGAAAAATAGGTCAGGGCGGGCATCCTGTTTTTCGAGGCGACGAAATATCTCCTCATTTATCTCGATCACTTGCTGCTCGGTTAGGTATCCACGCGCGACACCCGATTGATTGGAGACAACGACTATCACATATCCAAGCTTGCGCAATATCCCGATAGCCTCGCTCGAGTGCGGAAATATCTCGATATCGTCTACGTCCGTGAGAAAATCCTTCTCTTCGATCAGAGTTCCGTCACGATCGAGGAGAATCACTTTCTGATTGTCGTCAGTCAATTCCGGTAACCTCTCTGATGCTGTCGAGAATCAACTCCGCGTCCATCTTCGTAAAACAGAATCTCTCTTCCCGTAAACAGTCATCTGCGCCATGTTTGGAGCATGGCGAGCAGTATTCATCGACCGTCAGTGCTTTGCACTTGACGCCAAGAGGGGAGAATCCAAGAACGGGGTGGGTCGGTCCGAACAAACCGACAGTCGGAGCGCCTACCGCAGCCGACAGGTGCATCACGCCCGAATCGTTCGACACAGTACACTTGGCAGATGCAAGAACACCGGCCAGGCTCTGAATGGCGAGCCCTGTTAAGACAGACAATTGACCTGATTTGACAAGGTGGTCGAACAAATTGAGATATTCGAATTCATCTTTCTCGACGACGACTATCCTCAGATTCATCAACTGGACAATTCTCTCGGCAATATCGACCCATTGTGGTATTGGATAGTGTTTGGTTGGATGAGATGCTCCGACGGCGAAGACGGCATACCCACGCGGCGCCAGACCATTATCCTGCAATAACTGATTTATATTTCTTTCGACATCGTAGGGCAATACCAGTCTCGGAACCCGCGCGCCCGCAGCCACCTGTATCTTCTCAAGTATTGATAGATACAAATCTACCGTATGTCGATGCTCATCGCGAATCTTTTTCTTCACGGCTCTTTGTCTGGCTCGCCAGTTCTTGGAGTAGGTCACGATCTTGTTAGCATTGAGCTGGAATTTAATCCACCAGCTTCTCATGTTGTTATGCAGATCGATCACAAGATCATATCGCTCGTTGCAAAGCCGCTTAATAGATGCTGCAAGACCGAGGAGTGATTGATCTCGACCAGGAATTTCGAGAGTGTGGATGTTGTCCACACCGGCAAACAGTTTGACAACATCGCGATATTCTGCGCGTGTGAGATAGTCTATAACTGAGTCAGGGTACGCAGCTCTTATCGATCTCACTGCCGGTTCAGTGAGTATCACATCACCAAGATGCGATAGCCGTATGATGAGCACACGTTTCACTTGATGAATACGATCCCGAGAATTCCGGCGATCAAAGTGTAGATACCGAAGAGATATATCTTGCCGCTGATGACCATCTTTTGCAGCAGGAGCAGGGCGAAGTATCCCGATACAAACGCAACCGCCATCGCTATGATATAGCTTGATATTCCAAAAGAGAGCCCTGTTTCGATGGCATCGATTCCCGTGAGCAGAGTTGCACCTATTATCGCAGGCATCGAGAGTATGAACGAGAAGCTGAATGCTTCCTGACGGCTGACACCACTGAATAATCCTGCCGTAATCGTGCTGCCGGATCGCGAGATCCCGGGAAGTATCGCCAGCGCTTGCGCGCAGCCGATTAAGAACCCGCTTTTGAGAGTTACATGTTTGCCCTTCGGCTTTGCAAGAAGTGTCGAAAGCAATATAGCCGATGTCACTAACAGCATGGCGGAAGCCATCCTGGCAGACGAGAAGGCTGATTCAATCTGATCTTTGAAAAGCAACCCTATCACCATAGCCGGGATTGTTGCGATACAAATGATGACGAACTGGCTGAAATCACGCGTGGTCATTTCGTCGCGAATTCCGACAATAATCTTGATCGGCGAGAGGAATATCCTCGTCAGAACCGGGAAGAAGAACGCGACTACTGCGAGGAGAGTCGCAAAATGTGTGGCGACTTCAAATGATATGTCATTGGACGAGACTCCCAACAAATGCTCCACCAGTACCAGATGACCGGAAGAGGAGACAGGGAGGAACTCGTTCAGCCCCTGGACGAGGCCGAGAAGCAGCGCATCGAGAAATGTCATTCTATTCGGCGCTCCAGTGAGTATCGCATCGATCAATACACCGCAAAATTGATTCCGGCTATAAGACCGATCTGGTCATCAAACTGAAATTCCAGGTAGAACTGCACGCGATCCCCCGGCTTGTACTGTCCGCCCAGATTCAGACCGATGTCGAAGTCAGATTTATCGTCGTCCCCGTCCGATACACCCTCGATGCGCAGTTGCAGTCTTCCGTATGGCGAAATGCTGGAATTGTTCTTAAGTCTGATCGGATAGGAAGCCACCAACCCCATGCCTGCCAGCCACAGCGTGGCATTTTCGCCGATATCGTAAATCTCAGCCACCCAGTTGAGTGCCATATCCGGCATAGCGCCAGTTACCTTGTTGTAGAAGTGGTATTTTATCCCCGCACCAATCATGAAATTGGGATCATCTCCGCCTTCTGAATCGAGTATGCCGGACTTGACCTCGAAATCAGCATTAGACATGATTCCGATCGCGAAACGGCCAAATATCGTATTCGCGTCTTCATAAGCTCCGACGTACGCACCCAGGTCGATTGAACCGGGAGGAACCGCCTCCGCTGTAGAAATCTGCCCCGTAACGCCGCCGACGTTTAGTGACCGGTTTCCCGAGTTGGCGAGGGCCCTGTTCATATCCTGCTCACCACAATATGCGGTTTGAATAGAAACAAATAGCACGATGATTACTATAAGAGTTCCGTTCTTCATCTTACCTCCCGTAGAATTGACCAGCTTCGAACCTATTTTCCATCTTCCATACCGTTGTTGTAACTCATACGTAGTAAGGCAGCTGTTTGATCCAAAGATAATTGCCTAACCCGATTCAGCCTGGATCGAAACAGCAACACGTACAAGGTTGCGATTGACAGCGCAAATCCTGTTCGCCCATCATGGGTTGTCCCAGCTTCAAAGTCAACAACTAACTGTGGCGTAACTGTCACGGGGAGTAGGGATAGTGATGTTGTGTGATATTCGAATCATAGCGATGATCAATCGCATGGGCTGAAAGAGGTTGAGATTCCTACCAGTTGGGAATCCCAATATCGTCGGGATCTCCCGGCTGTGCGTCTGCATGAGAACTGACAATCAACAATTCTGATCCTGATCTTATCCAGTTCTTTTGAGCTCGGAGTGTCGTTCAGTACTTGGGCTGGCCGCTCAGATACGGCTCAGATTTCTATTGACCTTTTCGTCAGGGGGTATTAATTGCCGAAGTCAAGTAACTGGAGGCGGTATGGCACAGCAGACTGAGCACGATCTTTCGAAATACAGGCAGAAACTCGAACAGATTCGGGGTTATCTTTGACTTAGAGCAGCGCGAGTCGAAGATTGCCAAGCTCGAAAAGCAGTCCACCGACGAGAGTTTCTGGAACGACTCCTCAAATGCGCAGTCAGTCCTCAAACAGCTCAAGCTCGAAAAGAATATCCTGGAAGAGATCGATGGCCTCGATAGAGAACTGCAGGATATGGAAGTCCTGATGGAACTTGTCGAGGAGGAAGATTCTGCTGAAGCCCAGCAGGAATTTGATGCTGCTGCCGAGAAATTTGCCAAGAGGCTTGACGCTTTCGAGTTCAAGACATACCTCTCCGATCCTGATGATCCCAGCTCCGCGCTGCTAACCATACATCCCGGCGCCGGAGGCACGGAGTCAATGGACTGGGCGTCCATGATTTTGCGTATGTATATGCGCTGGGCCGAGCAGAACGGCTTCGAAACCGACACCATCGACTTTCAAGCCGGTGACGAGGCCGGAGTCAAGTCGGCCACTATCGAGATCAAGGGCGATTATGCGTACGGCTATCTCAAAGGGGAATCGGGGGTACACCGACTGGTAAGGATCTCGCCGTTCGACGCTAACAAGCGCCGCCACACATCCTTCTGTTCCGTATTCGTATTGCCTGAAGTTGAAGGTGATATCAACATCGAAATCAAGTCTGACGATTTGCGTATCGATACTTACAGAGCATCCGGAGCTGGTGGGCAGCACGTTAACAAAGTCTCGTCGGCGGTGCGCATAACTCACGAACCTACCGGCATTGTCGTGCAGTGCCAATCGGAACGTTCTCAGCTCAAGAACCGTGAGTCGGCAATGAAAGTGTTGAAGGCTCGTCTCTATCAGTTGGAGAAGGAAAAGGAAGAGGCGAAGAAGCAGAAGCTCGAAGCAACCAAGAAGAAAATTGAGTGGGGTTCCCAGATACGGTCGTATGTATTCCACCCTTACAATATGATAAAGGACCATCGCACCGATTATGAAACTTCGAATGTCACCGCAGTTATGGATGGGAATCTTTCTGAGTTCATTAACTCATATTTGATGTTCAGTAAGTAAGTGCAAGCGGAGGAATAATGAGCATCCTGGAAGAACTTCAGAATAAGGCGCGAGCTTTGAACAAACACGTCGTCCTGCCGGAGGGTGAAGAGCCCCGAGTAGTGCAGGCGGCTAAGATGATTGTCGAGAGTGGAATCGCGAAAGTGACCCTGCTCGGAGGCGAATCGAAGGTTGCAGCCCTCGCGAAGCAGTATGGTCTCAATTTGAATCAGGTTAATGTGATCGATCCGGGCAGTTCTGATAAGCTTAATGATTATGCGGAGCAGTTCTGCGATATGCGCAAGGCGAAAGGGACCACACTCGAACAGGCCAAAGAACAAATGAAGCAGGTGCTTTATTTTGGCGCCATGATGGTGAAGCGAGGCGAGGCTGATGGTTCGGTGGCAGGCTCGGTTCACACTACCGGCGATGTTCTCAGGGCGGGAATTCAGGTGATAGGCCTGGCTGAAGGCATCAGATCGGTTTCGTCATGCTTCATGATGGTCGTGCCTGAGTTCATGGGTGAAACCGATAAGGTCTTTCTGTTTGCTGATGGCGCAGTGATCCCCAATCCGTCTGCGGCTCAACTCGGTTCGGTCGCTGTTTCCACTGCTCGCACGATGAAGGTCCTCGTCGGGGAAGATCCAAAAGTCGCGATGCTGTCGTTCTCTACCAAAGGATCAGCGGAACATGCAGATGTGACCAAAGTGCGAGAGGGACTCCGAATCGCCAAGGAGATCGATCCGAATCTGGTGATTGACGGCGAATTGCAGGTCGATGCTGCTATAATACCGAAGATCGCCAACTCAAAAGCGCCCGGCTCACCGGTCGAAGGGAAGGCAAATGTGCTGATTTTCCCTGACCTCGACGCAGGCAACATCGCATACAAGATAGTGCAGCGCCTTGCAAAGGCTGAGGCTATCGGGCCGATCATTCAGGGTCTTGCCAAGCCTGCGAACGACCTTTCGCGGGGCTGCTCACCCGAAGATATCGTAAACGTGACAGCTATTGCGATGATAATGAGCACGCTGTAGTTTGAGCGAGAGTCATCCCGACTTGGGCTGCTGTTTTTTGGAGGAACTTACTCCGCCGGAGTGCTATTACATATGTGTTGATTTGGACGGAGAAAACTGATATGCCAACTTATGAATACCGCTGCAGAACCTGCGCCTACGAGTTTGAGGAATTTCAGAGCATTGCTGATCCTGCCCTGACAAAATGCCCAAAATGTGGCGGCTTGATCGAGCGCCTGATTTCGGGCGGCGGTGGGCTTCTATTCAAGGGCTCCGGATTCTATATCACTGATTACAGGTCCGAAGGCTACAAGAAGGCCGCTCGGGCGGACAATGCCCCCACATCGTCCACAACGCCGCCTAAATCGGGAGACTCAAAGAGCAAAAAGTAACAGTCCCGTTGTGGAGAGTATATGCCGCTTGATCGTGATGTCATTCGGATTCTGGAGGATGGATTTCCGGATGCCGTATTGCACTCTGACAGCGACGACTTCGGCGAGTACCTGCACGATGCCACCGAGATCGATCACACTCCCGATCTTGTCATTTTCCCCAGATCAAGTTCGCAAGTATCAAGACTTGTTCAGCTTGCAACCGAACATTCATTTTCAATCATAGCGCGCGGTGCCGGGACCGGATTCTCCGGCGGAGCGGTGGCAACTCACGGGGGCGTCGTAGTCTCGCTTGAAAAGTTGAATCGTATTCTTGAGATCAATGCTCAGAATCGATCTGCCACTGTAGAAACCGGGGTGATCACGTACGATCTCGATCAGGCGGCGAACAGGCACGGTCTATTCTATCCTCCCGATCCGGCGTCGCACAAAGAATCGACACTCGGCGGAAACCTCGCAGAATGCGCCGGTGGGCTTCGCTGTCTCAAGTATGGTGTTACCAAGGATTATGTTCTCGGATTGGAGTACGTCGATTATGAGGGCAATATCCATCGCACCGGCTCGATGAGTGATACATCTGAGTCTCTCGATCTCACTTCGCTTCTGACTGGTTCCGAGGGCACGCTTGGAATTGTGACAAGCACGCAATTAAGACTCCTGCCGATGCCTGAATCGCGGATGACATTCCTGTATACATTCAGAGACGAAGTCGACGCTGCCAGAGCGGTGTCCGAGATTCGACGATCGGGAATATTGCCATGTGCGATGGAGTTCATGGATCGTGGCGCCATAGGTCCCGTTGTTGCCCATCTGAAGCTGGCTGATATGCAGAATTCCACCGCGATGCTGCTGATAGAACTTGACGGTTCTGACGATGATGTGAGCCGAGACGTTGCAGCGCTGATGCCACTGGTACGGCGATTCAATCCGATTATCCAGAGGCAGGCTACCGATGACAACGAACGCGAGAGCCTCTGGCAGATTCGTCGAGAGCTGTCCACTGTCGTGAAAGCGCTCTCCAAGGTGAAAACATCCGAGGATGTCTGCGTACCGATCTCGAAATTCGCCGACCTGGTGGCCGAGATTCAGTCTATCGGCTCGAAGCACGGTTTGCAGACCGGATCTTTCGGCCACGCCGGAGATGGCAATCTTCACGTGTGCTTCATCATTCCCGAATTGACAGATGAGGTTCGCTCGGCGATTGAGGCTGCAAAAGCACAGCTTCTTCGCGCAACTCTGGCACTGGGCGGGACAATCTCGGGCGAGCATGGTATCGGCTTCACCAAGAAGAAATACCTGTCGGAAGAGCTTGGTGATGATGGCATAGAACTGCTGAGAATCATCAAGCAGTCATTCGATCCCAGGGGAATTATCAATCCCGGCAAAATTATCTGAAGGCAATGTCACAACGTCTATTAAAAGAGGAAGCGGCCGATTAATTCGGCCGCTGAGGAAAAATAGAAGATTATGTCTTTGAAGCAGATGAATAATGTACTCTGCTTTTGTATACGCCCGGTTTTTGGAGAAGTTCGCCTTTTCGTGACTATGTTGGCAAAAAAAATGTAAGTTGGCTCGTAACTCGCGTTCCGGCTGATTTCGGCGCCATCGGTTTAGCTCGTCGTTTTTATGTTGAATTAGGCCTGTTTTCGGCTGTAATATACACGGGGACAGATGGATGTGTCGAGACAGACTCACGCCGGTCTCTGAGGTTGACGCATGAGCACTGATCGTACAGCTACGTTCAAAGAAGAGCAGCGGTTTCACCAGCCGTGGCTATGGATACTGATTACTGTCTCATCTATTCTATTGATAGGCATATTCGGTTATGGCATGTACAAGCAGCTTTTGCTCGGAGAACCATGGGGTACAAATCCGATGTCGGACAGACTGCTGCTGATACTCGGGCCGATTTACATTCTACTTGGCGTTGCCCTGTATGTCCTCTTTCGCACCACGAGGCTGATCACGGAGGTGCGTTCTGATGGTCTCTATGTGCGGTTCATTCCTTTTCATTTCAGCTTCAAACGCTTCCGCTTTGACGAAATCGAGGAGTACAACATCATGACCTACCGGCCAATTCGCGATTTCGGCGGATGGGGGATTCGGATCGGGCCGAGCGGATGGGCATACAACGTCAGCGGCAACAAAGGCATCTACTTCATATTCCGCACAGGCAAGAAACTGATGATCGGCTCGCAGAAGCCGGAAGAATTCGCGCGAGCGCTCGATTCGATGATCGGATAGATCGCAGTCCGAAACGATTCCTGCTATTTCGATTCAAACAGCAGAGTCTGCGAAAACGGTTGACGGCGCAATCAAATCCTGCTTTCTTGCCCTGCTGAGAACACACCGCCGTAATTTGGCGGTCGATCCGGATTGTGATGAACCTTGAACCGGAGTAAACGATGGCTAAGATGTCAAGTATAAAACCGGCCAGCCGAACAGCTGATATCAGATATGCGGTTCGCGATATAGTCGTGCTTGCCAAAGAGGTTGCGAAGACACGCAAGGAAATGCTGTACCTCAATATAGGCGATCCAAACCAATATGATTTCGTAACTCCACCGCACATGGTTGAAGCAATCCACCGCGCACTGACCTCGAATTTCAATGGCTACTCGCCGTCATCCGGAATTCAGGAGGCAGTCGACGCAATCGATTGCGAAGCGCGCCGCAAGGGAATCGACAATATTCTCGACCTGTTTGTCACAACCGGGGCGAGTGAAGCCATCGAAATCTGCCTGACAGCTCTCGCTGACGAGGGCGACAATGTCATGACCCCAGCGCCCGGCTATCCTCTATATCAGGCCGTGTTGGCAAAGCTGAAAGTGGTCGAGAATGCTTACTATTTGAACGAAGATGACGATTGGCAGCCTGATCTCGACGACATATCAAGCAAAATTAACAGCCGTACACGCGCGATTGTGATGATCAATCCGAATAACCCCACCGGTTCGGTTTGCAGCGAGGAGACGATGCGTGGGTTGATCAAGCTGGTGAAAGAACACAATCTCGTGATTTTTTGCGATGAGATTTACGATAAACTAATCCTCAACGACAAGAAGCATATCTCACTGGCATCGCTCGACAGGAACGTGTCCTGCATCACGTTCAATGGCCTTTCGAAATCGTATCTCGGACCTGGACTCAGAATCGGATGGGGGATTGTGAGTGGTGATGGTGCGGTGATGAAGGACTACATCGAAGCGATCAACAAGATTCTGCGGGCAAGACTCTGCGCAAATCATCCCATACAGTATGCTATCAAGCCGGCTCTTGAAGGTGACCAGTCGCATCTCGATATCGTCCGCGATAAGCTGCGCCGCCGCCGTGATATCACGACCGACATGCTCAACGACATTCCGGGAATGTCGTGCGTCAAGCCGGAAGGCGCGTTTTATGCCTTCCCGAGGATCTATATCGATCAGAGTGACGAACACTTCGTAAAAGAGCTGATCAAAGAGACCGGCGTTGTTGTTGTTCCGGGTAGCGGATTCGGTCAGGTGCCCGACTCGAGGCATTTTCGGGTGGTGTTCCTGCCGCCGGAGGATATCCTCAAGAAGGCGTACTCAAGCATGGCGGATTTCTTCAAGAAGTACGTCGCCGATCATGAGAACGTGACAGCGTAGACGTATCGCAGATCACTGTCAAACCGTTGACAAACGGTACCCAGACGGCAAGTCATTCCCATGGGGGGCTTGTTGATAAGCCATGCGCATTGCAAAATCCGTCATCGCGAGGAGCGGAGCGACGTGGCGATCTCAATTCGCGCATTGCCTACAGACTACCAATAAAGAACAGAATCGCCGCTGCCATCTTCACTGCCGGGCAGAGCTTCATCGGCAGAATCGAAGTTCTCGCGCCAGTGAACATCGATAGCGCGGCGAGAACAATAAGCATCAGTCCGCACAACCTGTACGCAAGTATTGCAGCCGGATTGTCGGTGCCGAAAGTCAGTGAGAGTATCATGACGAGTACACCGATGAAGCAGAGGGTATAACCTTCGGCGATCCATTCCATTGTGATAATTTTCCGGTTGTCGCCGCTTAATTCACCGAATCCTCTGACGATAGATTTCGTCGGGACAAGGTGACCGATCCCCCAGAGAATGATGATCGTCGATCCAATATAGAGTAGTATTTCATTAGTCATTGCGGTGCCCACCCTTCTTCTTGTGCATACCGTTCACTGTTCAATGGTATGGGCATACCCCGACATAAAACGCCTTACTGCGAAACATCCTTGTCTGATGGCGGGAAGTGCTCCTTCAGGTCTATGGCCATGCGTGAGACTGTATCGTGAATACCGAAACCGAATTGATATTTTCTGAATCTGTCGCTCAGCCTGTCGATCTGTTGCTGTAACCATGTTTCGCCAAGCTTCTCTGTTATGCCCGCGCCCGCGAGGAGGATTAGTTTGTGCTGGAAGAGATTCACATAGAGCAGTATTCCAGCGCCGTTGGCAGCTTTGTCCAAACCAAGCTTGACGAACTCTGCCCTTGCTGCTTTTTCCGGCATAATCTTGTCGTTCGTGATGCGCACAACAATTTCGCAGCCTGTCATCTGCTCAAATCGCTTCACCATTCCGGCGATATCAGATAGATCATCTCCCGCAAAAAGCTGCTCCAAATCACCAACCTCCCACAACACCGGTTCCGTCGAAGTCTTTCGATTCCGGCTTCGAGGCCGGTAGTTCGCACGTTCCACCTGCGGTGAATCCGCCGAATCCAGTCGAACGCGACTTCAGGAATCGAATGTCGATATACCTGAGGAATTGAATTCGATGCGAACAGCGTCCCTCGATGTGTTTTTCCAGACAGCAGTGCCCGTATGATTTCTTAGAGCCGCACGGGCAGGGATCATCACGGAGCGACCTGATATCTCCGAGGCATTTCGGACATCGTATCGCCACAGGCGAGACTCTCGCTTTGCAGTGCGGACAAGCACGTCGTCTGCGATTGAGCGTGTTTGAATAAAGGATTACCATCACTATTGCAATCGGTATAAGCCACAGGTACAAGAGGCGATTCGGTTTCTCTATTTCGGTAGGCAGGGTTCGCACAGCCTGCACCAGACCGTTCAGAAAGTCTCTGCGCTCAAAAGCAGGCTTGAGTATGAGATCTATGATATAACCGAAATGCGCATCGCTGAGTAGATTCTCTACATCCGTACCCGCCTGGAAGTGAAATGTCGTGTCCTGTTTCACAACCAGCAACAGAATCCCATCCTTGCGACCCTCGTGACCGATATTCCAGACCTGGAGAATAGCCCTCGAAAATGTCTCGATTTTCTGGCCGTCGAGTGACGGTGTGGTTAGAATGACCAGAAAGAAGTCATTGCTGCTATTGACAGCCTTGACTTCATAGGTCAGCTCAAGAAGCTGGGCGCCGTCAAGGAAGTTCGCATCGTCAACCACCAGCGGGCCGTCATACGCGGCGATAGCTGACTGGCTCGCGAGCAGCCAAGCAATGCAAAATGCGAACCCGAGAATCTTCAAGAAGGCCTCCCGTTATCCGATGATTATACCACTGCACGACTGCATCTTCAAGACAAAAAGACAGGGAATGACGGTCATTATTAATCACCTGTGGAGAGAAATTGCCAAGCGGTTACTTTCTCCGCTTGCTGGAAGAACAGCAGTGGAACTGCAGGAAGTAGTCGAAGGCATCGTTTCTGAGTGCAGATTCGTTAAGAGAGTATATCTTTTTCTGCCCCTGACGCTCAACATTTACCAGCCCCGCCTTCTTAAGCACGAAGAGGTGTCGGGATATTGTCGGCTGAGTGAGAAGGAAAAAATCGACAATTTCATTTACTGATCGAGGGCGAGCCTCCAGCATCAAAAGGATCCTCAGGCGCGTCTCGTCAGACAGAGCACGAAACACACTTGCGCATTTCTCGGAATCGCTCTGATCTTTTGTGACTCTGCTCGCCATCACTCTCCCTGCCATGTCGTGCCGACATATCCTCCAATTCACAAGAAGCATTTTCGCAGGGCAATTGGCAAGAGTTTTTGATGTACTCCGGGATCGCAACAGCTCATTTCCGCGTGGTCAGAAAGTTTTGATTTGACAATTCTACCCACGGGATCATAATTAGGCGCGTCATCATTACCGGGAAAGGCAAGCTCATGGATCAGGCATTCGCCGGCATAGACCTTGGCGGCACAAACATCAAGTATGGACTTTGCGCTGAGGATGGATCGATTCTTGCCTTCAGTACAGCTCCCGCAAGAGCAGGAGAGGGCCCGGAGAAACTCCTGCGGAGAATCAGAGACTGCGCTCGCGAACTACTCTCGATAGCCTCCGAGAAGAGCTTGGTCGTGCGGCACATTGGGCTGGGAACTCCCGGAACGGTCGACATCTCCACCGGGGAAATCTCAGGCATGGCGCCGAATATCCCGGGATGGAAAGGATGCCGCCCAGGTCAATATCTCGAATCCGAACTCGGCCTGCCCATCCATGCGGAAAACGACGCCAACGCAATGGTGCTGGCGGAGTACCTTTTCGGAGCCGCTGTGGGAACCAGCTCGGTAATCGCCGCTACTGTCGGGACAGGCATCGGCGGGGGTATAATCATAGACAGCAAATTGGTGCGCGGGGCTACCGGCGCTGCAGCCGAATTCGGTCACGCCTCTATTGTGCTCGATGGTCAACTGTGTGCCTGTGGCAAGCCAGGCTGCCTGGAAGCATACGCCGCCTCCGGGAATCTCATCAGGATCGCCGAGAGTATGACACGGGACGCCCGGGAAAAGTCGATATTGGCGGCGGAACTGCGGCAAATCGGTAATCTCACAATTGAGACGATTTTCGAGGCCCTTAATGAGGGTGCCGATCCAATCGCCGAGGCGGCAGTCAGGAAGTCGGCCGATTACCTCGCGGCAGGGTTAGCATCGATTGTCACAATTCTCAACCCTGAGATGGTTGTAATCGGAGGTGGGATTGCGGATGCGGGTGGCAGCAAATATATCGAAATTGTCAGGCGCGGGATTCTCGATCGGGCGATAGAACCATGCGCCAGAAATCTACGGGTCGAAAGAGCGGTGCTGGGCAACAAGGCGGGATTCATCGGAGCCGCCCTGCTTGGCGAGCAGATATGATATATGCATACACGTCAATATAACGCCACATATATACTAGCCAGAGTTTCAGCTTGCACGCATTGAACTCCAATGTGTTATGCCGATTGCTGCGCCTGTGGAACCCATAGAATGCCAGGTTTCCGGACGCTTGCCAATCCTTCCGGTGTCGATCTCCAAACCATATATATGCATGATATGGCATATATCATTTGAACCGCCAGCGCTCAGTTATTCTAAGGCGGGTTATTCCAAGTGGTTATCAGAGAGTCGTGGACTGGGGAATGCAACTACGAGATTGGATAGGGGAGGCTGGCTGTCGGCCCACATTGATATATGCATTACTATGTATGTATATTCTGTACCCGTTTTGTCGGGGCTGACTAAGGCGGCAGCCAGCCAAGTGCAGCAGCAACAAAGTGGATATTTCGCTTGCTTTGCGGAGGGAATGTTATTTTTTTGTACGTCATTAATGTTGTGCAGTAGATGATTCGGAAAAGCTTGTAATATGTTGTTGGGAGGAGAGAAAATGAAACGGTTTGTGATGGGCGCTTTGATTCTTTCGATCTGTTTTGCGGCAGTGGGCTTCGCGCAGGAGGCTGACACAGTTGAGGTTAGAGAGGCCAGGTTCGTATTTGACGATCCTGTGGGGCGGAATATCGTGACTTTTTCATCTCATGCCCCTTTAGAGACAGTCATAGGCAGGACATCCGCTCTCTACGGTCATCTGTTTCTGAATCTTGATTCGTTGTCGGAGAAGACGGAGGCCTATTTTGAGTGCGATCTCTCGACTCTTGCGACCGGGGTGCGCGACAGAGACGCCGATATGCTGTCAGACAAGTATCTGGCGGTTGATAGCTTCCCGACAGCCACCTTTAAGTTGTTGACAATAAAGAAAACAGACTTTGAAGTGCTTAATAATGAAGGCCAGGTCATTCTGAGCGGCAGGGGAGAGTTCAATCTTCGTGGAGTTCTCGACACCGTGAATGTCGAAGCTACATTGACCTACTTCAAAGAAAACAAGGTGACCGCTACGCGTCTGCCGGGCGACATACTCAAGCTGAAGGCAGACTTCGACATAAGAATGTCTAATTACGGCATCAAAATTCCGGACACTGCCTTTCTCATGCTGGACGACCGGATTCATGTCGAGATCAATGCTTTTGGAGCGACGGGCGTTCAGCCTATAGACAGGAATGCTCCTGCTGCGATGCCAGTCGAGATGCCGGTCGAGGAGCCTGCCGACAAGGCAGTTAAAGGGGAGTAGGGCTGGATACGAATACACACAGCCACTAGAGATATAGAAAAGTGAGACAGCCCGGCGTTAGTCGGGCTGTTTTTCATAACCTTGCGAAGTTCGATCATTGGTGATTTCTTCGCATTTTCCGTAATATTTTCCTTGACAAGATCAACATATTCGTTATCTTGGAACTGTCTAGGGAATTGTATTCATAGTGTTCTGTAACAAAAAAGCCTTCTTAAAGATCTGAGTTTATTAGAACTTCGTGTTTTGATGAACATCCCGTAAATTTACCTACATATTCCAGATAGGACAAACTTGGCGTACCTACTGTTAGCGACATGTAGGCATTTTAAACGCCGGAAGGCGTTATCCCGAGGGGGAAAGCTCGAAAGTTAAGATTCCACCTTTTGCTTGGGACTTAACGGATGAAAACTAAAATTCGAAGGAGCATTGTAATGAAGCAAAAAAATCTAAGCGTTCTTACTTTGCTGGCCTCGTTAATGCTTCTTATCTTCTCTGGTTCCGCTTTTGCTGCGACGGGAGTCACGTTTGTAAACAAGACGCTCATCCACGACTGCGTGGATACGCTGACTGTAAATGTGACTGCTGACGACGCTATCAGTTGTTTCGACATGGTAGCTGAGATAGCAACCGCCACTGGAGGAGCCTTTGGAACACTCACCGAAGTCATCTTGAACTACGGCGACGATTCCGACATATCTATGGTCAATGGCTCTCCTGATGACGTTTTCCGTTTCTATGGCTGTAATCTTGGTGGCGGCGATGTAATACCTGCCGGCACCGACGTTCTCGCAAAGCTGGTTGTAACCGTCAGTACTGACCTCGGTACATTCACCATCGACGAATCGTCGATAGTTGGAGGTTCTTGTGGTGTGTATGGTGCGGTGCCCGGTTTTGTGAGCGGATGCAGCTTCACAGCTCTGACCGTCAACGCTGGCACGTATACGGTGATCAATAATGATCCGTACTTCACGAACTGCCCAACGTTGATAAGCACGACGTGCGCAGCCGGCACGATTTCCTACAACTTCGATGCCACTGATGACGATTGCGGAACCACGCTGACATATTCACTTGGTACTGGTACCGGTGGCGGCATCAACGTCAACACCGGAATGTATCAGATCAATGTGAGCCAGATGTGCGGTAACTACAGCTTCCAAATCATCGTAACAGACGAGCATGGCGCCACGGCGGCATGCAACTTCGATCTGTTCGTTGACGACGTAGCCCCGCACTTCACTGCTTGCCCGACGGACGGAAGCATCACCTCGCTGTTGTGGGGATACTTGGCTTCCGGTTCAGTTGATGCCGAAGATCCTGACTTGTGCCCAGCTACGCTGGAATACACAATGTGCGGAATCAGCGGCCCCGGAGTATTCCCGGGCACGTTCAACCTGGACAGTGGCAATGGTGACTGGTCCTGGCAGACTGAGGAACTTCCAGAATATGTTGGCACTTGGGAGATCTGCATAGAAGTTAGCGACGGTTGCAAAAGTGCACAGTGCACTTTTGAAATCACTGTTTTGCCGACATATCGTGTCTTGATTGAGAAGGTACATGATCAGTACCAGGGTCATTATACCGAAGTAGAAGTGTCACTCACTGACATTACGGACTTCATCGGCGGTTTTGACTTCTTGATCTCTTACGATGCATCGGCTCTTACATTCATGGAAGCCACAATTGGCGTAGCACTCGTCAATGACTGCGATTGGGAGTACTTCACCTATCGCGCCGGCCAATGCAGCGGCCCCTGCCCTTCAGGACTCGTTCGCATCGTCGGTATGGCTGAAATGAACAATGGACCGCATCACCCGAGCTGTTTCAGCCAGGGTCCGATCGTACTTGCCACTCTGAAGTTCTACGTGACGAACGACAGAACTTTTGACTGCATGTTTGTTCCGGTCGGCTTCTACTGGCTCGACTGCGGTGACAACACTATCTCCGGCGTATCCGGTGATACATTGTGGGTATCCCGCTATGTGTACGGATATGACGATCCACCGTATCTGCTCGACCCAGCCGAGAATCAATTTGTTGCCGGATGGCAGTCAATAATCCCAGCAATCGACTGTGATGCTGACCCTGACGGCGATGGTCCGAAGCTCGGTCCGCTCGTTGGTATCGATTTCTGGGGCGGCGGTGTTGATATCGCCTGTGCAGATTCTATCGATGCTCGCGGCGACCTTAACCTTAACGAAGTCGCCAACGAGATCGCGGACGCGGTACTCTACACCAACTACTTCATTTATGGCTTGGGCGTATTTAATCCGCTCACAATTGAAGGACAGATTGCTGCTTCCGACGTGAATGCCGACGGTCGCATTCTGACGGTTGGTGACCTTGTGTACCTGACCCGTGTCATCACAGGCGACGCTCTTCCGTACCCGAAACTCACTCCATACGCAACTTCAGTTGATGTAATTGTTGAGCGCGTAGGTAGTGATTTGACGGTCGGTACGTCGTCGAGTGTTGATATCGGTGCCGCGCACTTCGTATTCAGTGTGGATGGCAACGTTACGGTGACCTCGCTTGTCAATGGCATGAACATCCTTAGTGATGTCGTTGATGGCGAACTCCGGGTACTGGTCTATGATATCGGCTCCGGCAGAATCAACGCCGGTGCAAACGAGTTGATCAGCATTACTTCAGATGGCAACGTCGAACTCGTAGAGACCAACTTCTCTGACTACTACGGAAATCTTATGACTACGAATACTTCGGCAAAAGTCTTGCCGAGTAACTTCGCACTCAACCAGAACTTCCCGAACCCGTTCAACCCCTCTACGGAAATCTCGATCGATGTTCCAGGTCAATCTGACTGGAAACTTGACATCTACAACGTAACCGGTCAGCTCATCGAGAGCTTCTCCGGATACACAGCTGGTGGTCGCGTCATAGTGACGTGGGATGCCGGCACTGCTGCCAGTGGTATCTACTTCTACAAAGCTACCGTTGGTCAGTATACCGATGTCAAGAAGATGGTTCTGATGAAGTAAAGAATCAGATCAGCTTCATATAAGAGAGGTCTCGGAAGAGACCTCTCTTTTTTGTTTAGATCGCCACGTCGCTTCGCTCCTCGCGATGACAGGTTTTGCGATGCGGTAGTGAGGAGATCCTGACACGATCCCGTAAACCGCGATCACAGATCGCGGCCACACGGATGTTCTCGCGCCGTCAGGATTCCTGCCCGCACCGGTCTCCTCCGTTTTTGTTGACATGCTCCTCTGCCGCAGATAGTATTCGATCAGGTAAGGAGGCGGATAATGAAAAAAGCGTATATTCTTCTTATAGCTGTGTTGGTTGTTGTAGTTCTGGGATTCACGTATGCGAGGAGCTATCTCAGCCGTCTCGAATCGGAGGACATCAGGATAAAGCAGCGAATCAGCCAAACGCAGCTTATGGACAGCCTGCGCACAACATATCAGTCGATGGCCAGAGAGACCAGTGCAGAACTGCAGCGGCGCTATGACAGCCTCGCCGATGAAAGCACTGTACTGATCTATGCTCTTGAATCGCAGCTCAATCTCATATTGTATCCTGAACTGGATCCGATTGCTGGAGGAGATACTGCAGATGTCGGCGCCACAAATGTCTCAGGGAATGACACATCAGCCACAGTCGAATCGGCTGATATCATCACACCTGCCGAATATGAGATTTATCTGACGTACCTGGAGAAGTCTGTTGCACTTCCCAAGGATCTGTCATCATACGAGAGAAAAGTGGCGGTCAGGGATATCAAGAATACTCTAATGAGACGATTCTCCGTAGGGGATGAAGACATAGTGGCGATCCTCAAGAAATTGAGGGAGCGTCCGGATCGGGAGTCCGAGCCAGGGTAGGCATCGCAGAATCTCTGTCGGATGACTGCGTGAAAAGGCTGCGGTCAAGCATTCCGGATTAGTACCGTACTCACCTGCAACACCAGGACCATTCCGGACCTGGCAATTCAGTGAATTGCACTTATGCGGCTTTGTTA
The DNA here is from genome assembly GCA_018820315.1 of Candidatus Zixiibacteriota bacterium. NCBI lineage: Bacteria > Pseudomonadati > Candidatus Zixiibacteriota > Candidatus Zixiibacteriota bacterium. Next base: position 48,632 of record JAHJOQ010000111.1, read on the forward strand.
CAGCCTTGATGTGCTAACTTATTCGTTCAACTGCATCGGCGACACGATCTATCAAATAATCGAACCTGGCTCATCCGCGGGTTGCACCTTAGTGTCGATACTGCGGTCGTAGGATTCGATTCGTTGCTGGCCACGCAGGATTCTATTGACTGTAGTGATAAACTGATTCGGTGCCATGCTCTGAAGCCGACAGGGAACCCAGCTCTTCTTACCGAACCACTCGGATAGTGTTAGCTCGCGCTTGGGGGACATGTTGCCTTCCTCCGTAGTACAAAGACGAAATCTCCCCATTTGCGGCGGCGTTCGAATATAGATGCGATATTTCACAGTACCATTATCAAGTTTACCCATAAATCGTGATTTGTCAAGGATTATGACGGGTTAATTGATTGACAGATTCGTCTGAGTTCGTAGATTTCGTTAAAGCAGGAGACACGGCATCTGTATGACACACCGGTCTGAACATCATTTCGCTGAGGCGATCTTCGAGAAACTCGCACTCGAGAGCCTTCCTGTGGAGCAGTCCGCGTATGCCGATACTGGAGGCGATAGCTCCATTGAGGAGATTCTGCCTAAGTACAGATCAAAGCTCAAATGGCATATTCGCAACTCCCTTTCTCCGAGGCAGAGAGAGGTAATCGGGCTGATTTTGAAGGGCAAGACCGAGAGAGAGATATCCTCAATACTTGGGGTTGCCCAACAGGTTGTTCATATTTATAAGTGGCGTGCTATTAAAATGTTACGGAAGAAGTTAGCATCGAGAGCTGTATGTCAAAAAACTAATAGTAGAAAGGGATAATTTACGCGCATCTGACACAACGCCTCTTCCGGTACCCTCGCACCGCCGATCGTGAAGTTGACTGGGAGGTGTAAAATGTTTGGGATTCGCAAAGACCTCGATTACACAAATGCGGTAGACAAGAAGATCTGGCATCCCCTCAGCCTCCAGGCCTTGCCCGCAAGGGATTTCGTCATCACCGTCAACAACATTCTCTCCGGCAAATGCGGTATGCTGACCTACCGCAGTCGAGAAATGGCGAATGGATGATTTAGCATTCGCGATTTTCTGTGCGCTTGTTCCTGATGTGCAGCTCGGCAGGATCACAGTCGAGTCTGAGCAAATGCCAGCGGCTTTCTAGTTCCAATCGGCGGTCGCCGTGTGATTTCTGTATGAGCCGGATCGCACCTTTTCTTGTGTATGCGGTCAATCAGACCGTTGAGTTGCCGAATAGTACATAGAGGACTCATGTTGCTCGAGAGCGCAATGTTGAAGCCATTATTGGATAAGACACATCGGTCGGGATTGTAGTCGCCGTAACCCCAAGTTTGCCTTGACATTTCGGACATTCTTGGTATATTAATATGTTGAAGGGTTTTCTACCACATAGAGTCAACACGGTGAATTAGTGACAGATACTTATCACATTAAGCTGCTGGCAAACGTGGCGTTTGCCGGTCTTCTGCTGTTAATCTCTCCCGTAATGCTTACTGCTTCGCAGCCTGGTGTGTTGTCCCGGCTCCAGAATGAGTACGAGGGTGGGAAGCTCGATCGAGAGCAGTACTACCTTCGTCTGGCGCAATCCGTACTCAGTCCGGAGTCGTTGCCGTCCCAATATGTCGATGATACCGCTGTTCCCGCGAAGTGTGGCACTCATGTAATGTCGGAGATCCAGAGAGAGTGGGATACATTTTCCCCTGAGCTTCAGATGATGCTTTCGGCGCTCGATACCAGACCGAACACGCAGTTCCAATACGTGTCACCGGATGGCTTCTTCCGATTGCACTACGATACTGTCACTGGAGGAGCCAGTCCTCCGGTTTCGACCGAAGATGCCGACTCCAGTTCCGTTCCGGATTTCATCGAGAACATGGCGACATACGCTGACTCGGCCTGGAGGCAGATAGTAGCAAATTATGGTTATCACACGCCGCCGTCGGATGGCACGTTAGGCGGTGACAGCCTGTACGATCTCTACTTCGATCATTTCCAGTTTTATGGAGTGACGAACGGTGATAACGCCGGACCGGAGCCCTGGGATGATTATTCATCGCACATAGTACTGCACCACACCTTTCTGAACTTCCCTCCGAATCAGGATGCTGACGGCAATCAGAAGGGTTCGATGAAGGTGGCGATCGCGCATGAGCTCTACCATGCAGTTCAGTTCTATTATGATGCGTTTATGGCTAGTTGGTGGATGGAGTGTACCGCTGTATGGATGGAGGATGAGGTATATCCCGCGACCAATGACAACTACAACTACTTCGATGAGTTCTGGCCCGTACCGCAGCTATCCCTTTTGGATGAATCGGATTTTCAGCATATGTACGGATCGTTTGTCTGGCCGAAGTATCTCACACAGAATTACGGAATCGATTTTCCCAGGATTGTCCTTGACTCGATGGCGAAACCGGTGTCATCGCTGATGTCGGTGCTGCAGATTGTTCTGCAATCCGATGGCACGACGCTTTACAACTCGTTCAGCGATTTCCTGCACTGGAATTACATGACCGGCAGCCGAGCAAATGGACTCTATTATGAGGATGCCTCGGACTATCCTGAGATCGCAGTACTGAAAAGACACACTGTTCTGCCGTCATTAGATAATTGGAGCCTCGCGGCGCCCTACGCGCTGGGCAGCAACTACATTGAAGTCACCAACGATTCTTCTCACGTCGGTTTGCTTGTTTTTTCAATGGACACTACTTATTCCGCGCAGTGGGGAATGGCGTTGATCACACTGGATTCCGCCGGAGTCTACTTGTTCAGACGAGCTACTGCATCTGAGGCAGCTTCAAAGAAGATCTGCGTTACCATTCACAATTATCAGTCATTGGTCTTCATTCTGTACGTGAAGGGCAGCTCCTACAGCGGTCCCTTCGTATACGAGTATAATCTCTATTTCCGACCGATCGGGGATGCAGATGGCTCGGAGGCAGTCGATATCGACGATGTCACCTGGCTGCTGGCCTACATTTTCAGTGGTGGTCCTGAGTCGATACCTGTAGAGGCATCAGATGCAGACTGCTCAGGATATATCGATATCGACGATGTGGTCTATCTGATCGCATACATATTTACAGGCGGTCCCCCGCCATGTGGTGAGGGACAACCCTAAGTTCCACTCCGATTCACCTCCGCACACTGCACAGTCTTAGCCCCAGGCTGGACCATTTCACCCTCTTTTTTGTTGACTGAAGTGAGATGCACGATATCATTCTCGCCGAGGTGGTATACTATGTCTGAAGGCAAGATCGGCAAATACGAATTGATCGAGAAGCGCGGCGAGGGCGGATTTGGCGTCCTCTACAAAGCGATGGATTCCATGATTGATCGCGTAGTCGCGCTGAAAGTGCTCCACCCTCAGTACGCCTCAAATGAGCGGCTTTCCGCATGGTTCAGGCGAGAGGCTAAGGCGATGGCGCGCTTGAGCCATCCCAATATTGTCATAATTCACAATTTCGAGATCGAGGGAGACCGTCATTTCATCGTGATGGAATATGTTGAGGGCACTGACCTCGACGAAGAGCTCAAGGCAGGTCACGCATTCGAGATTGATGATGCGATTCGGATCACGACTCAGATGGTGGATGCGTTCGGTTACGCTCATGAAAATGGAATAATCCATCGCGACATAAAACCATCTAATGTCATGCTTGATACTTCCCGCAGAGTGAAGATCACGGATTTTGGCATTGCGAAGATTCTCGGCGATTCAAAGCTGACCAAGACCGGCACCGGAGTCGGGAGTATCCATTACATGTCTCCCGAGCAGGTCGAAGGCAATCCAGTGGATAAACGTACCGACATCTACTCGCTTGGGATAACACTTTACCAGATGCTGGTCGGAAAAGTGCCGTTTGCTGATGATTCTGAATTTGTCGTAATGAGGGCTCATCTCGATCAGCCGCCAGTCCCGCCATCAGAGTTGCGGAGCGATATTCCTGCTGAGTTGAACCGAATCGTGCTCAAGATGCTCGAGAAGAAGCCGGATGACCGATATGATTCGATGGGAGCCATAGCTCGGGATCTCTCCGGACTCGGAATGGGGGCACCATCTACTCCTGTAGCAGCAGAACGGGCATCTCATTCAGACGACACAATGCCGGTAACTCCCGTATGGCAGGCTGAACCTGTCAGCATGCCTGAATCTCCGACGCCCGCGCGGAAGAGCCATGTTAAACCACTTCTATTCGGCAGCATCGGGTTGATCTCAATAGCGATCCTGGTCTACATATTCATTCTATCAGGCGGCGAGGAGCATGATACCTCGATTGATGAGGCTATTCAGCCGGTTGCCGAGTTACCGATCGCGCCTTCGGAAATGGTGGCGACACCCATATCTACTGATAAGATCGACCTCAGCTGGACTGACAACTCCAACTATGAGGTCGGATTCAGGATATTCCGGGGTACAGCAGCAGACTCGGTCGTTGAGCTGATCGCAACTTTGGGCACTGACGTTGTGAGCATGCAGGATACGGGACTGAGCGCGCGGACAACTTACTTCTATCGAGCCCATTCATTCAGTGCCGACGGAGTCTCCGAGGAGTATGCATCTGTATCCGCAACAACTCCGGGGCCCACACCTCCGCCTGTTGTGGGGAAAGGCAAACTCCTGATAGAGGTCTCTCCGTACGACTATCGCAGCAAGCCGACAATCGGCTTCGGCGGCAAGACACTCGAGTTCGACAATAATCCATTCGAAATCGGTGGAATCAAGAAGGGTTGGCATAGAGTCTCGGTGCATTTTCAGGACAAGAGCTTCTTCGAAGACATATATGTTGATAATAATACGCAGTATAGAACGTATAGATTTAATGGAGCAAGCGGCCGAGTCTCAATCGGTGCAGAGTTCATCGGTCTTGATCAGCAGCCCTGGGCGGAGATTGTGGTGGACGGTAAGCCGATAGAAAGTGGCACTCCGACAGCAATCGATCTCGTCGAGGGACCTCACTTGATTCTGGCGCGGAAGGATGGATTCGAAACTGTCGGAGACTCAAAGATCGTAAATGTCAAAGCAGGTGATAATGCAACGGTTAATTTCAAGCTGAGGCGCAAGTAACGGGAGCAGTTCAGGTTCATTTTTTTGTTGCGTTGTGGATTGACTTTGCCTAAGATCTGAATGTTTGATCACAGTCTGGAGGGATGGAGATGAGAAAGCATGTTCTAGCGAATTTGCTACTTCTGGTTCTTGCCAGTCTCGGCGCTGGCTTAGCCGTCGCACAGACGGCAACCGATGCGGAGCTTGAGGAGGCTTACAGGCTGTATCGGACAGCCCACTTCGAGGATGCCATAATCAAAACGACCGATTTGCTGACCGCAGGCAGCCTTGTCAAGAACCAGGAAGCGCGCGCTTTGCAGATTCTGAGTCTGGCGTCGATTGGCAGGGGGTATGTCGAGCAGGCGGAGGCCTATCTCAAGAAACTGATAGATCTCGATCCGGCAATTGACCTTGACCCCGACGAGTATCCTCCCCAAATAATGGCTCTCTGGTACAAGGTCCGCGAGGGAAAGCCGATCCCTGTCGACGCGCAGGGGGGCACGAGCAAGATCGAGACCATCGCCATTATGTATTTCGACAACAACTCAATCGTTGACCATGACGACCTTGATGCTCTTTCCAAAGGTCTTGCTTCGATGATGATCTATGAAGTGAAGAAAGTCTCGAACCTGGCTGTAGTTGAGAGGGATAGAATCAATTTCCTGGTCGATGAACTGAAATTGCAGCAGAGCGATCTAGTTGACAAGAGTACGGCTGTCAGAATCGGGAAGCTTGTCGGTGCTCACACCCTGCTGATGGGTGGATTCATGAAGCTTTCCAATGACCAGTTTCGAATCGATGCTCGCCTCGTGAAAGTGGAGACCGGCGAGATCATCAAGGCGGACTTCATTGAAGGCAAGCCCAAAGATGTGATGAAGCTCGAGAAGGATCTTGTTGTGAAGATTCTTGCGGATCTTGATATTGCAACGTCGGAAACAGAGACAAAAGAGATTATGAAGGGTCAAGACACGAGTTTCGATGCTCTGTATCACTACTCGCGTGGCCTTGCATACGAGGACAAGAAAGACTACATGGCGGCGCTCCAGCAATATCAAAAGGCTCTGGCGATTGCTCCAGGCTATGTTGAAGCTGAGAAGAAGATGTCGCGGCTTGAACCATTTGCCAGTCAGGGATGAGGTGGTTTATTGAGAAAGCTGATACTGTTATTCCTTACATTCGTACTGCTCATATTCACCGGTTGCGGCGCAAACCTCTACCATAAAGGGGAAAGCGCCTTCGAGAAGAAAGACTATGCCGAAGCAGTACGACTTCTTGAGGATGCTGTCGCGCAGGAACCTGGCAAGTCTGTGATCTGGCGTCAACTGGGCATTGCTTACTATCGTTCGGATCAATTTGCGAATGCCGTAGATGCTCTGAAGCAGGCCACACTGCTCGATCCGGATGATGGAGTCTCCATCCTCTATCTCGGGTTGTCGCAAGAGATTCTCGGGAATGATACCGAGGCAATCGAAGTCTATCGGACGTACTTGTCGTATCAATCGGATGCAGATTTGTCACCTCGTATTCGGCAGCGTGTGCGATATCTGTCCGATCGAAAATTGCAGGCCGAGGTCCGTGCGATTATTGAGAATGAGGACCAGATTGAAGCGGCATCGATTCCTGAAAACACTATCGGAGTACTCGGTTTTGATGCAACGACAGTTGATCCCCAATATTCAGCTCTCGGTCGAGGGCTTTCTGAGATGCTCACAACCGACCTTGCAAAGGTTCAGAGTCTGAAGGTGGTCGAAAGATTGCGACTCAACGAGATTCGCAAGGAATTGGAATTCTCTGAATCGGATATAGCTGACAAGGAGCATGCGCCGCGCCTCGGCAAGCTGATCGGCGCCGCGACTGTTGTGTCCGGTGAGATCAAGCAGCCGGAGCCGAGCGAACTTGAAGCCGAAGCGGGATTGATCAATACCTCGAAGGGGATAGCGATGTATCCGGAGGGTGTTGGCGGGAAGCTGGAGCAGTTCTTCGCAATGGAGAAGAGTCTGCTGTACAACATACTCGATGAGATGGGGTACACGCCGACCGAGGATGAGAAATTGCGACTCGATTCTCTTCCGACATCATCATTCCTGGCATTTCTGTCCTACTCTCGCGGCATGATATATGGCGACCAGGGCATGTACCGCTTAGCGGAAGCCGAGTATAACGCTGCGCTGGCAGAAGACCCTCAGTTTCAAGCTGCTGCTTCAGCGAAGGAGAATGTCACGGGGCTCGATGACTACACTGGCGAAGTGGAGCCGGCGCGAGACATCGAACCGGACATATTTGGTCTTGGGCAGGAGACAACACATTCACCAGAGGCCGGAAACGCGCTGCGTGTGGCACACGGAATGCTCGGATTCCAGGCTGATGAATCGATTCCGGAGGAGGGTGACAATCCGTTTGTTCCTCCGGCAATCATTGGAAAGGTTACGGTCACAGGATCGTTTGATCCGGAGTGATCGTAAGGGACAGGGATGTCGCACTTCACAAGAAAGATATTGCTGCTCGCTGCGGTACTCATTTTCGTCACAGGAGAGGCTGCGGCTCAGATAGTCTTTGGCTCTCCGCCGGTAGCAAGAGCCAGGATCGTCTATCAGTCATGGACTGTCGACAATGACATCACCGGCGATAAGTTTGATGTGAGCCAATGGTACTTTCCCGTTTATGGTTTTGTACCTATCGCCGAGGACTGGGAAGTTCACGTCTCTTCCGCTACAGCGGGTACTCAGAGCGATTCGTCCGGTTCGGATGTGTCAATAAACGGCCTAAACGATACGCGAATTTCTGTACTTCATTCACTATTCGATGACAGGCTTCTTCTGGGCGCAGGACTGAACATACCGACCGGCAAGGCGACTCTCGAGTTGGATCAATCGGGTCTCGGGCAGGTTCTGACTACCGATTTTCTGAATTTCCCTGCAAAGAACTATGGCGAAGGATTTGGGCTGTATCTCGAAAGTGCATACGCGAGGCAGACCGGCAAACTGACTCTCGGTGTCGGTGCCGGCTATCTGCTTAGTTCGTCTTATTCGCCGATAAGAGGTTCCGATAGCTATGATCCGGGCGACAAGTTTGTGGCCGGCGGAAATCTCGGTGTGAGCCACGATTTCGGAAATGCGTACGCATATCTGCGTTACAGTTCTTTCGGCAACAGCACACAGGACGGAATAGATGTCTACAAAATTGGCAGCATCACGGAAGTCGCATTTGGAACGACTTTTATCTATGAGCAGTTCGAATCTGATGCCGGAGTTCGACTCCTCTTTCGTCAGGCTGATTCAAGAACTGTCTCAGGAGAGCTGCTCGAATTCGAACACAAGAACTACGGTAATGACTTGAGAATATTTACCGCTCTCGGCTATCGGCTGAGGAAGGCGGGCAAGGCTTCGGTACTCATAGACTACAAAAGCATTTCCGCTAACGGCTTCGAATCGGGTGACGATGAATACGCCGGCAAAGCAAACATCTTCGGATTCGGCGCTGGCTTTGAGAAATCAGTTACGGATGAAGTTGATCTTTCAGCGAGTTTCAAGTCATTTAGCGGTTCGGCCGACGACGGGAACCTCGATCTGTCGGGTCTCGAGATCGGTCTTGCGGTGAGAGTGACGTTATGATGAGGATAGTATCTAATGCGCGCATACTGGTGATGCTAGCAGCACTTGCCTGTATTGTAGCGGCATGTTCTGAGTCTCCATCGAAACAGGAGGATGGAGTTACAGTCTCCCTGCAAATGGTGCTCCCGAAGGCGGGAGGCCTCGACCAGCTTGTCGATACAGTGCGGCTCAGAATCTTCGCCGCTGATCTGGACACGATGGCGTTCGGTCTGCCGATTATCGAAGGTGCTGTCTCAATGGCGCTGGATGTCCCTCCGGGTAGCGACAGAATCTTCGAAATGGACGCGGTTGATATCGAGGGTCGGGTTCTGTACTCAGGTGCAGATACTGTCGATATCGGCCATGGACTCGATCAGAGAGTTCATCTATTGCTCAGGCCGGTCATTCTGCTGATGCGCCTGAGCCCTTTGTATCAGGAACTGAGCGTCGGTTCCACAGGACGGATTGACGTCTGGATACACAATGTTGATTCTTTGTTTGGTGCGGCTTTCAGGCTGCTTTACGACCCAAGTCGAATTCAGCTCAACGGCTCTTCTGCAGGAGAATTTCTTGGCAGTGGAGATGACATACTCTATTTTGCTAAGGGTGTGGAGGAAGAGAGTTACTACTCTATCGGCGTGAGCAGACTTAGGCAGGAAGATGGTGCGCGCACGGGCATATCGGGCAGTGGTCGCCTGGCCTCGATCTCTTTCACCGCGCTGGTACCATCTGAAAGCGAAATATCGCTTGTGATAGTCTCAAACCGAGCTCTTCTGAAGCCGGGTGATACGCCCGTAGACGGCATTGAAGGACTCGCGCTGGATGGGGCGATCGTGCACGTGAGGGGGACTGAATGATGGAGCAAAAGCCAAAAAACAAGGTCGGCCTTATGCGCTGGTACCCGGTGGTGCTGATAGCCGGGATGTTGCTTCTCCTCGGGTTCAATGCTGCACATGGCCAGACAATTCCGGTCGGTTTATACCTATCACCCACCGGCTCTGATGCGACCGGAACGGGAGCAATCGACAACCCGTATCGCACGTTCAAGTACGCGATTTCCCAGGCCTCAGATTGGGATACCGTAGTCGCGCTGCCGGGAACCTATTTCGAGCTTGTGCAGATTAGCTTCAGTCACCCGGTTCATATTGCCGGCTATGAGGGTGCGGCGAACACGACTGTTTCGGGTGATTTCGGAGGGATAGTCTTCGACTATCAAGGCTCTCTGGATTCGCCAACGGCGAGAGTGAGTTTAATCGGCTTGACAATAACCAGAGGACAACCACACGGCGTACAAGTCGTCGAGTGGGACATCTTGATCAAAGACTGTGTCATAGAGGACTGTCAGACGGAATTGACCGAGGGTAATTTCCTTGGAGCCGGGATATATCTGCTGTTTTCTTTGGCACTGATTGATAACTGCACGGTGCAGAACAACAGAGCGACCTTTTCGGGCGATTCCGGGGGAGGAATTTGCGCTGAATACTCCGCGCCGACAATCAGGAATTGTCGCATCCTGAA
>JAHJOQ010000112.1 GCA_018820315.1 Candidatus Zixiibacteriota bacterium
CGGCGTACATGTCGCCGGAGCAGGGACAGGGGGCGAAGGTGGACGCACGCACCGACATCTACTCCTTGGGCATCATGCTGTATGAGTTGGTCACCGGGGATGTTCCCTTCCGCGCTGACACGCCCATGGCCATCGTCATCAAGCACCTGACCGCGCCGATGCCCATGCCGAGGCAGGTCAATCCGGACATTCCTGAGGATGTCGAGACGATCATCCTGAAGGCAACTTCTAAAAGCCCGGATGACCGCTATCAGAAGGCTGAGGAGATGGTCACAGCGATGGAGCGGGCGCTGAACAGGTTATCCACTGCAAAGCCAGCTGAAGTCGTTGAAGAAGCGAAACCCAAGCGCGTGAAGCCAGCCTTGGCGCCATCGAAAAAAATCCCCGCCGCAAAACGAATCCTCAGGATTTCGTTAGCCGCGCTCGGTGGAATCGTTGGTTTATGTCTCCTCGGCGTGATCTTGGGCGTGATCTTGATGGGCGTGTTCGATATCTGCCCGCCTGCGGGGCCATGGCCGCAGCCGCCGTGGTGCCCGGGTTCCCCCTATAAACTGCCGACTTTTGGCGGAGGGGCTACTGAGACACCAACAGAAACACCAACGATAACACCCTCACCTACGCCCGATTTGCGAGTTATTGAATTTGATCCTCAAATATTCCTTATGGGAATAGAGGATTTACCTCCTGATGCAGAATATTTCTTACCGGATGAGACGTGGATAAGCCCACTTCATAATGACGAGGTAGTAAGTTATTTTACAGTTGAAAAAGGTCGGGAATATCTTGCAGAAACCGGGCGTATTGATGGATGGGTGGTAACCTTTAAAAGAGGGACAAACACTGTCATTGCTCCTGAAGAAATACATGACAATGTGGTAATGTACAAGACTACTGAGGGAGCACAACTTGCAATTACGAAGTATATTGGCCTGCAAGTTACAGAAGGTAGCTTTACTGAAATTATAGATCCACAAAAGATTGGGGAGTTAAATCGTACTTTTATTTGGAAAGAAATGCAATCAAGCGGTGAATATCGCGTTTCGTATCTGGTTTATTTCTGCTATCGTAACTATATCCATTTGGTTTCTGGTTGGGGCTGGGAACATGAGGTTGAACTGGAATATGTGGAAAATATTGCAAGAATTCTTCTTACAAAACTTCAAGCAGCACCTCTTTCAAATCCATAATTAAACAAGATATCTATTCTTTTTTTGGTATAGATAAAAGGCATCCATGCTATACCAATTGAGAACCTTTCCTCCCCCCTTGATAGTGCAAGGTTTTTTCTGTAAATTCGGTCAAGTGCTTCCTCGAAAGAAAACGAACGAGCTAGTCTGAACCTTGAAAAGTCAAATACGTTCTACCGGTCAACCATTCGTCGCTAATCTCGTTGAGCACAGCGGAAACCAGACGCAGGCAAGAAGCTGGGTTGGGGAAGATACTCACCACACGTACCCGGCGGCGAACTTCACGGTGTAGTCGTTCCACGTCTGGGTGGGAGGAGGCTGCGATCTCAACACCGATTGTTCCCCCCGCCACCTGGACCCCAACCCCAATACAGACGATCATTCCGTTCTCGTGGATAAGGTTGAATTCAGGACAATCCTTACTGCGCGATAAAATTACTGCAAAGTGGAGAGTAATTAATCTACGAGTTTTCCGCGATAGTCATGACGAACTGGCGATAAACAAGGTAAAATTAATGCAGTTCATTCTGGGTGAGGGTTGATCTATGCTTAATACAACGATCCTTGAAATATATCTCATTTCAGAGCAGGTCAAGGAAACCGATCTACTCACCATCTATCGGGGGAAGAACATACAAACAGATCAAGCAGTGATCGCGACCGCGGTCAAGCCCAAGAAAGTCACTGCGGAGGACTTTCTGGCGCGCTTCGAGCCGCTGGCGAAGCCGATTGGACAGGTTGATTCTCCTCACGTCGCCAAGATGCTGGCTTTCGGTGAAGTGAAGGGACAGGCTGTAATCGTTCGAGAGAGCCTCGAAGGCAAGTCGCTTGCCAGTATGATCGCTGGCGGAAACGGCCTGCCGCTCGATCTGGCCCTGGATATCGCTCGCCAGTTGGGTGAATACCTGGACGCGCTTCACCGGCAAGGCATCATCCAGATGGTGTTCAGCCCCGAAGAGATTTCTCTCTCTTCCGAGAGCGTTCTGCGGGTGATGGATTTAGGCCTGGCGCAGGGTCTTAATATCGGGGAACTGCTCTCGGCTGGCAAACTCAAAGCCAATCCCTATCATGCGCCGGAA
>JAHJOQ010000113.1 GCA_018820315.1 Candidatus Zixiibacteriota bacterium
CAGACAACCACTTATGCGACGTCGGATATATGCGGTGGCAATTCAGAACCTCGGACAGATGTCCGCAATTCCGACATAGCCACTGTGTTTATCGATAATTATGATCACAATCTATTGATGATCAATATCTTAGACTTCCATTGGGAGTGTCGGGTTCTCCGACAGTGCTGCAGCGTTTGACATGGATACGATTCCTGCAACAAAAAACAGGGCCGCTAATGCGACCCTGTTCCGGTGATTACTCACCTAACTCTTATTAGCTATTATTTGCGAGCTTTGCGACGGGCAATACCACCAGCGAGCAGACCAGCGCCGAGAAGGAGCAGAGTGGCCGGCTCAGGAATGGCATCATCCGGAACGCCAGAAGCGTCACCCGACATGTTGTCGGTCAACCAGAAGTTACCAGTGTCGTGAATCATGACATAAGCAATGTCATTCATCCCGGATGACACGGTCAGGTAATCGAGCTGATAGACACCTTCCCACTGCGTGTTAGCCGCACCTGAGGCTGCATCGATCAGGTTGTCGTTCACATCATAGGCTTCTACGAAGAAATCTGAAGCTGAGCTGTAGCCGGTCGTGAAGAACGAACCATCCTGATTCAAAAAGTCGATACGACCGGAACCCTGACTGGTGCCGAGGAATGCAAAAACATAGCCTTCCATGTTGTAACGGCCGGTTCCCCATATATCACCCAGATCGTTCGATACATTCCAGTTACCGGTTGTGGCATCACCGTAGATCCAGTCGAATCCGGCAGTGTTCGTGAACTGCAGTCCCGGGATCGTGCTTGCGATAGGCACCTGATCCTGACCCAATCCATCCTCGAAGTCCAGAAGCCATGCATTGGCGGTTCCGCTGATCGCGAAAACCATCAGCAGTGCTACGGCGATTCTCGTGAGCTTTCTCATTTCATCCTCCTGGAAAAGAAAACAACAGTGTTCTAAATTCTCAATTGATTTCATAACTGTTCAACTATTGAGCAATCGCCGTGCCACTATATTGCAAGACAGCTAATGGCATGACAGACAACCACTTATGCGACGTCGGATATATGCGGTGGCAATTCAGAACCTCGGACAGATGTCCGCAATTCCGACATAGCCACTGTGTTTATCGATAATCATAATCACAATCTATTGATGATCAATATCTTAGACTTCCATTGGGAGTGTCGGGTTTTCCGACAGTGCTGCAGCGTTTGACATGGATACGATTCCTGCAACAAAAAACAGGGCCGCTAATGCGACCCTGTTTCGGTGATTACTCACCTAACTCTTATTAGCTATTATTTACGAGCTTTGCGACGGGCAATACCACCGCCGAGCAGACCTGCGCCAAGAAGGAGCAGAGTAGCCGGCTCCGGAAGATCTGATGGATCGCCGCTTGGTTCGCCAATGATGTCGTCAAACGAATTCATGCTGCCGTGATTGTTCGGCAGCGTGTTTGATGTGCTATTGACGGCTGGCGACAAAGAAAGAAAATCGGAACCGCCTTGCTTGGAATAGGGCACGTCGCTGGTGCCATTCTCCTGGCCGTCGAGCAGGTCGAAAGCATCGCCAATGCAGTCACTTGTCGGGATGTCAGGATGCAGCCAGTCATCGTCGGCCGAGCTGATGAACTGAAGCCCCGGAACTCCGGAAGATGCGTTTTCAACATTCCGAGCGAGTCCCATTTCGAAATCGACAATTAGCGCATACGCTGAACTTCCGAATACAAGCGACACCGCGATAATCAGTATAACTGCGAATTTTATCATGATCATTTTCCTCTCCCAAATAGTGAGATTCCTCTATCAATAATGCCAGCAACATATATGCCGAACAAGACTCACTATCAATAACTTATAATACAACAATGAATTACAAAGGATACACCTACTGTGCGCAAAGGGTTGAGAAGCCAACTTATGTATTGATTCCCGACAGCAAAAGACAGCCAATGAGCCCGCCAATGAGTAAGATATTGTCAGACAGCAAGATAGAAACTGAGCTATTCGTCCGAGATTCCGACACTTTCTCAGTTTATGCTGTTGACCCTAAATTCAGTCTGGCGGGTGCCGGGACAAGCTTCTAAGCTGTTAACCGGGATAGGATCAAATCAACAGCCCTGTTCCAGCCCTCCGGACCGGGAGCGCCTGCCAACATCGGTCGGGCAGTCTCCTTGACAGTTTTGTCATATCGGCGGCTCCTGCCCATCACAAGAAACGGAATATCCACAGCCTCAAGCATCTCGATATCATTCTTGCTGTCACCGATGCCGATGAGCGTCAATCGTTTTCCGTGAGCTTTGAGATACGCCTCACGCAGATACCCTACTGCCAGTCCTTTGTTGACTTTCCCGGCGAGGTGGTAGAACCGTCTCCCCCTTATAACGTGCAATCCAGCGTTGGTGAACTCCCTGAGGACTCGTGCGATCTTCGCTTCCCCGACGCCGTTTCCGAATCTGAATGGTTCGCTGTGTTCGCGGCTGGCGGCACGCACGGCCTCAGAGTCAGATGCGAAGCCGCAGAGCTGTCTGATCTCAGCGACGGTCATATCGGAAAATCCGATCATGGTGATGCCCGACTCATCTCTAACTTTTTCGAAGACATATCTCAGCAAATCTCTATTCGTTCCGAATGTCTTCACCAAATAGGCGCCCCTCGGCTGCAGATCATTGGACAAGACTTTGAAATGCTGCCTTGGCAAGACCACAGAAGCGCCATTCTCGCTGACGAAGGGGTCGCTGATTCTCAATATGCGTCGCCAGTGCATGATCTCTTCACAAGTCTTCGACGAACAGCATATCACCGGGACTTTCATTGCTCGGAGCTTACTGAGAGCAGGCTTCGCAGCATCGAACGAATAGCTGTCATAATCGAGAAGGGTGCCGTCAAGGTCAGTTATCACCGCGAGGCTTGACTTATCGAGATTAGAATCAGATATGGTATAAGTCATCCGGTCCTTTTGAGCGATGTCCGAGCGATTTCAGTTTCTTCTGAAGCATCTCCCGGGCAATCTCGCGCCCGCCAAGTCCAAAAGCTATCGCCAGCGCAAGGACCACACCGCCGAGGAGTATTGCAAATGTCGCGATTATGATCCCTCTGCCGACTCCGATGTATTCGGTCGCTATTGCAAAGAAGAAAATCATAATGATGCCCCTCACCAGAAATGCGATCAGGCTCGCGGACTGATATTGCGAATTGACGAGACCGATAAGCGCTGCCCGACCAAGGAAGCGAGAAACGAAGTATCCGAACGCAAAAATAACAACAGCGATGGAGAGTTGCGGCAGGGTCGCTATGACTCCGCTCACCATCTGATTCAGAGCCTCGACATGCAGCACCGACACGGCGAGAAAGAGGTGAAACAAGAGAACCAACCAGTAGACAAGCCGCCCGAGTATGTCCTTGGCAGTCTGATCGTACCAAGCTTTCGACACGAGCGAACTCAGTCCAATACGGTAACAGAGAACATCGAAGTTGGAAATCTTCAGCAAGAACACAACGAGCTTTTTCAGAAGGTAGGCGAGCACCAATCCGATCATCACAACTGCCGCAAAAGCGAGCAACCGAGGAGCCAGTTCAAGCACCGGCTTTGCAGCATTAAGAAGCGGCTCCAGTATCATGGTATCAAATTCCATTTCCTGCACCTCCGATTATGGCCGCGGTCTTCTCCACCGCGACATGAGATAAGGCTTCTGTCTGACGAACTCCACACACAGCTCCTCAATTACCCGCTCCACTTCATCTGGATCGCTGTCCTGGATTTGATTAATGAATCCGGCAGTTCTCCCCAGATACAACGGAGTCAGGGCTCTAACCAGATGGTCGGGGTGCATAACACGATGATGGAAACCGAGGGCGAAATCATAAATGACCTTGACCCACAATTCCGCGGGGAATGAAAACTGACTGATGTCCGATCTTGACATTTCCGAAAGTTGATCGAGACTGCGAGGATCGAGAATCGTCTTCCAGACAGGTCCAAGGCTGTCGACTCCCTGCCGGAATCCCTGCACCAGTCGTTCGAGGTTGACATTGACCGGCTCTACACCGACCTGGAAGCGGAATCCGAACTCAGGAACTCTCTTTGTCTCGGTCCTGTCCCACCAGATATGTTCGTATTTCTCCATGAGATAGAAGAGCGAACCGACAACCTGCACTAACATCGACGACAGGTCACTGCCGGGATCTTTGGGATCGTGGATTTTTGCGCCGAGAAAAACCTGACAAATCTTGCAGCCTGTGGCCAGAGCAGTAGTGGTCATCCAAATATCGATTCCGAAGCGCGCAATATCAGTGTCGAATTCCCCCACTGTCAGGAAATGAGCTGCCAGCGCGCCGGAGAAGCCGAACTCGCCCCCTATCGGCTGCCGGACTCCCGAGCCATAAAGGGCGTTGGTCACTGGATAGACTACACTGTTAGTGATCGTACCATCGTACTTGTGCCGCTGATAACGGGGCGCAACAAAGTCAAAAGATTTGTGAAGTACGGGCGCAACAAGCAATTCAATCCACTCTGGCGTAATGCTCCTCAGATCGGAGTCGACAACGGCTATAGCTTTGGCTTCCAGCATGTTTGCGATCTTGAAAATCGTCCTGAATGCAGAGCCCTTGCCGGGCACACCACGGTAGGGAGTGCTGATCTTGTGAATTGTGTAGATGGGATGCTCAACCATGATCGTTTCGAGATCGTCGATTGCCGCATCCATCACAATCCTTGGAGTGCCGTCTGTCGAACCTCCGTCTGAATTGACAACCACGGTCGTGTAGTCCGGGAAATACTTAATGATCCCGGCAGAAATGGCATTGACGACGTGGTGAATCGTATCGGAGTTGTTGTAGCTCGGGATGCCGATGATAATGTCGGCTTTCTTGATACTGTCGACCTGCTTCTTGAGCTGTCGCCCTATTAATTTGACTTTTCGAGACAATTGACCACCGCTATTTGTTATCGAGTTCGACGGCTTCATTCAACTGCTCAAGGATGTCAGGGATTGCCGAAGTGACTCGGTTCCAGTTTGGAATAACCTGCGAGCTACGCGGATTCTGCCAGAATTCCTTCGCCGCGATCTCGATCCCTCTGGCAAAGGTCTCGACTGCGCCCGATTCCGCATGTCGGTCGAAATACAGATGATTGATAGAAGCATCATCCTCGTACTGTTTTACGATATTCTGCGCCATCTGCAGATAAGTGACCTCGAATGTATGCATGAAAGCCTCAGAGAGAATCACTCCCTCCTGAGCGACGGTACGAAAGACCGATTTCGTAATATCTATACACATCTTGAGCAGGCCGCGTGTCGGATCATCTGATAACAACTCCTGATGCTTGTGCTCATAAACTTCAGCTAAGTCGACCTGGCAAATTCTGCTCTGGGCACAGTTCCGATACACTTCGGAGAGCATGCCCACCTCAAGCCCCCAGTCGCTCGGTATGCGATTGATGCGTGAGAGATGGATGTCGAGCGAGAATTCGCCTGCAAGCGGGTATCGAAAGCTGTTCAGGTAGTCGAGCAATGGAAGATGCCCGAGAATCCTGATGATTGATCTAATCATCGGGATGAAGAACAGGCGCGTCACTCTGCCATGCAGTCGATCAGTAACGCGGCTGTAATAGCCTTTGCAGAACTCATATCCGAGGTTGGGATTGCCGAGTGGATAGCAAAGCCTTGCGAGCAACCCGCGGTCATATGTCAGGATGTCGCAGTCATGTAGCGCGATAGCCTCTGAATGATCCTGCGCGATGAGATATCCAAGCGCTATCCAGACCGACCGACCTTTGCCATCTTCACCAAGCGAGAGCTGTTCCCTCTCGAGATGATCGTACAATTTCCCGATCCGCTCACCGCTTGACCAGACGATCTTGACCGGATACGGCAAGCCAGACAAGTGTCTTTTCGCCTCCCTGAATTGCATAGCGCTTGTTTTGTTCATAACCAGCACGATCTCGCGGAGATAGTCGACGCCTTCAAGTTCTTTTAGAATCCTGGGGAGCGCCGGTCGTTCGAATTCTTCATATATGGCTGGCAGAATTAGCGAAAGAGGTCGCGATTTGGAAAATCCGCGAAGTTCTTCTTCGAGGGCGGAGACATCTTCTCTGCCGATCTTATGCAGTGTGGAGATTGTTCCGGTCTGATAGAAATCGCTCATCGAGAAGACTCCCCGGTAATTGGACTGTTCCCGGTGCAGCTTGATAAGCTATCGCATTCAACCTTCCATGGTCGAACACCAGCATCGCGCGATCAAGGATACATGTCTTTTACAAATATAACAAATACGGCAGCGATTCGTTCCAATCGTAATCGCGCCATCTTCTGCCCAAGAAGTCTGTTCCGCAGATGATGCCGTGACCTATGCTAATCAGGCAAGACTCGTTTTCTTGTTCAGAACATCGATCTGCAATAATTCACCTGTATTCGAATCAACTCACGATTAGCGAAGATATGTGTTCGAGCTTTCCGGCCGATTTCAACAGGAAGACAAGATTGTCTCCGAACTCAAAATCAGACCTGTCTTGCATTGCACGGATGCCGATCCTGTCCCGACACACTCTAAAGCAATCGAAATCATTGAGACCGAGAATCAAGTCGATACAATCCTGAAATGCGTACCCGAACGCGGCTGAACGTTCATCGTTCGCCTCGATGAGAATCGATTTGATGACGCCCGATCTCAGCGATTCGGCGCATCCCCTTAGCAGCGCCAATTCGGCGCCTTCGACATCGACCTTGAGGAAGTCTACGGCACTGAGCCCGTTATCATTGATGAGATCGTCAAGGCGGATCAACTCAATCTTATGCGCAACACGACACTGATCACTGATCGGACGCTGGCTGCTTAGCCCGGGATCAAGCTCAGGAAACTCAAAGACTTCGTCAAATCCGTCACGATCTCCGCAAAGTCGATTATAACATGTCACGTTCGATTGACAGCTGTTGAGTTCGACCGACTTGCAGAGCACCTCGAAATTGCCCGGCACCGGTTCAATCGCAAAGACTCTCCCCTGTTCTCCCGTGAGTTGCGAGAGAAGCGTCGTGAACCATCCGACATTCGCGCCAGCGTCGATCGCAGTCTCTCCATCCTTTACATGACAGCGTATCAGCGCGGTCTCGTACGGATCGCTTTCACCGTAGAAGAAGACCCAACGGTTGTGTTTTGTTAGGGAATTGAACTCGAACACGCGGCCGTCGATTGATTTCGTAAGGCAGGAATAGCCCTGCATTCCCCGATGCCACAGCAGATTGACAATCCTGCTCTTGCCTTTATCGATTGGGAAGTGTCTTGTGTAGAGAGACACCAGTTTGAAAATCACAGTTGAAATCAGCTGCCTCATGAGATTGCCACGCTCCTTTCGGTCGCCCGCAATGACGTCGATTTCTAACGGTCACTCGATGCACCGCACCAACTACTTTTTCAACAACCCCATCTGAACTAATAGTAACTTACCGCGTGTGTCACATCAACCAAAACAATCGAATGAGTCGCGATTTGCAGAATCCGCGAAGTTCTTCTTCGAGGGCGGCGACGCCTTCTTTACCGATCTTATGCAGCGTCGAGATTGTCTCGGTTTGATAGGAATCGCTCCACTATGTTCTCCCTGATGTTTGGATCGAGTACAGAACACGCCTGCGCTCTGACGATGTCTATTTTACGAGGCTGAAATCAATAATCGAGTGGTTGCGAATACTTCTGTCTAAATAGACTAACGCATCAGAGCGGAATTCGTTCCAGGCTCGCTGCAAGTGACTCCGAATCGTCGTCATCGAGAGGAGCGAAGCAACGTGGCGATCTCCCGCGCGCGCTGTCAGGAATCCTTTCCTGACAGATGAATAATCCGGGCAGAAAGGGATTTCTGCCCGCGCACGAAAGCGGAGTGGCTCTGTCGATTGACTGGATGCCGTTTCTCGGGCTTGTGGAGAAACCCTGAATGTGAATACAAACAAGAAACGGCCTGCTCGGGAGAGGAGCAGGCCGTTCATCTATAAGATACGCACGCAACGGGGAGAGTTATTATTCAGGACAATTCTGCGCCCAGCGGCCGCTGAAGAACCCATGTCCTCTTTCAGGGATACCGCCGGTGTCGCCACCATATCTACTACCATCATCTTCATTACTGTTGCCGGTGCCGTTACCGTCATCAAGTGTGTTCGGGACAGCGGTCCACTGACCACCGAGTACTCCCTGCACAACTCCGCCTCTGTCGGCCCAGACTCCCAGGTACCAGCCCCCGACAGGATCGGCAGCATCGGTAGCATCGCCGACACCCCAGGTTCCGCGAATCAGTCCTCTGAATTGACCGAGGTCGCTGATCCACTTGCCGAAGAAGACCTTGCCATTGGAGCTGTTGACTCCCCAGTGACCACGGATGTGTCCGAGGAAACGGCCGTCGGATGACATCCAGCGTCCATAGATCACGCCATTCTGCGGACCTTTCTTGACCCAGCGACCTTCCATACTTCCGAATTGACATTCGAGTCTCGGTGCATAGAAGGCATCGAATGATACTTTATTCCCGATGTCATCCACTTCAACTATCTCGGAGAGTGATTCAAGCTCGGCCATAGTGAATGTTCTCGTGTACGGCCCTGTCGCGAATGTGACCGTGTTTTCGACTTCGGTCAACGAACTCGGGACATCATACAGCAGCACGAATATGCCATCAAAGTGTCGAAGAGTATATGATTGCCATTCGACCTTCTTGCGGTCGGTGCGCGGCCGGATAATTTCATCGCCACGCTCAAACCTGATCATCGAGACCATTCTTATGCCGCCACGATCTATCGTCAGCGATCCGGACCAATCGGTAGCCTGCGTCACAGTGGAATCAAATTCGAGCATGCCCCAGAGTATCCTCAAACCGAAAACCCGGACATGGTCAATGTTGCCAATACTGTCAAAAATCGGTCCGAGCTCTGTATCCGGCGTCGGGACTTCATCCTGTTCGGTCATCTCGCCCAGAATCACCTCATCGCCAAAACCGGGAGCTTCATCGGAAGCATCATATCCGCCGAATTCATCCTCGTAGTTCAGCCCATCGTCAGTGGGAACGACTCCAGTCGTCTTTTTCGAGCAACCTGAGATGACAAGAACCCCGGCGAGAGCCAGCATCGAGAGCAAAATCAGTGTCCTCTTCATTTCAAATTACCTCCTGCATTTATGAACCCTTCACACTCAGCCAATGTCGATTTCAGTGAGGGATAAAGCGATCTGCGTGCCAAAACTTCAGCACATTTTGTAATCCTCTGTGCCACAACGCTATAGTCAAAATCCGGAATCCGCGAGATGAGTAATTGAACCGTTGAATGTACCGTCAGGTACACTTCAGGAACGAGCAGACATACCGAACTGTACATATAGGTACAGTTCTTGTTGCGGCGGCCTCTTGTCCGGAGTAAATTGCGTCTGTTATGAGATTGGCAGTTGGACGGAAATTTTCTATTGCAGTGACCATTTTTGCTGCACTCATATTGATAATCTTCAATATCAGCCTCTGGTACCAGTATACCCAATTGAAGAACTTCCTGGAGACGCGGATTTCTGAGGAGATCGAGTCTCTGGCGAAATCGACTGCGAACCGGCTCGATCCGTACATCCTGAAAGACATCATCTCAGGTGAGTATCTACTTGAAGATTACAGCGACTTGGTCAATCAATTGAATGAGGTCAGCGATGCCGGCAGTCTTCTGAGCCTGGATGTTTTCGACATCAACGGTCGCAACCTGCTCGAACAGCCGGAATCCGGCCATGAAGAAGAGATACTGAACCTGACCGAATTCACGTCGGCGCAGGCCGGAATCACGGGCACTACTCCCCTGTTCAGATCGGACAGCCTCTATTTGCTGACCGCTTTCGTTCCGGTATTCGATCTCAACGATTCGGTGGTCGCTATACTGAGAGCCGAGGCAGGTTACGCCGTTTTTCAGACAATCGATGATTTCAAGAGAAATATCATAGTTGTCAGCATGGGCAGCGTGATCTTCATGATTCTGATTCTCATATTTTTCGTGATGGTCAATCGGCGGCTGATTTCGGCACAACATGCGCTGCTGCGTGCATCCGCAATATCATCAATGGGAGAAATGGCGGCGACTATCGCGCACGAAATCAGGAATCCACTCGGCATCATCAAGAATAGCGCCGAGAGAATCAAACGGAAACATGGTGCGGAGAGTGACGATCCAGTTTTCGAATTCATATCGGATGAAGTCGACAGACTAAATGCAGTAGTGGCAGGATATCTCGATTTCGCTCACCCGGTGAAGAACAAACAGGAAGAATTCTGTATTAGAGAGATGATAGAAACATTGGTTGAACAAACCAGAACAGATTTCCAGGAATCGCATGTCGGAATAACGGCTGTATATGGTTCAGACGAGGGTGACTTCAGAATAGTGGCAGATCGGTTCAGCATCAGGCAAGCGTTGCTCAATCTAATGCTGAATGCCAGAGATGCTCAGCCAAATGGCGGGCAACTCGATATAGAGGTCACCGGCACCGGGAAATCCGGCACGCGCGAGATTCAGATTGTGATGGCCGATCAGGGTGCCGGCATCTCAGCCGGTGTCATTGATCGAGTCTTTGATCCGTTCTTCACCACCCGCGAGAAAGGATCCGGACTTGGATTGTACGTTGTGAAAAGCGTGATCGAGGCTCACAGCGGAACGATCTCTATCAAGCCGGGAGATAATGGCGGAGCAGTCGTGACGGTCATTCTGCCTGCGAAGGGATAGTACATGGCACAGATACTTGTTGTAGATGATGAAAAGAAGATGGGATTTCTGGTTGGCGGCGCGCTTGAGGATGCCGGTCACAACCTGACAATATGCACCTCCGGTAACGAAGCTTTGGAGCAGATCCAGCAGAAGTCCTTCGACATAGTCGTAACCGATCTGAAGATGGAACCGCCCGATGGAATGGAAATCCTTCGCGCAGCAAAAGAAGCCAGCGTCGAGTGCGAAGTCATCATGATGACCGCGTTTGCCTCTGCGCAAACCGCTGTCGAGGCGATGAAGGCGGGCGCGTACGATTACCTGATCAAACCATTCTCGCTCGACGAACTCGTGCTGTTGGTTCAGAGAATCCTTTCTGAGAAGAAGAAAGATGCAAGGCGCGAACAGCTCGAATGCGATCTCGAGTCGTTCAACTACGACGAATTCATCGGCAACAGTCCACCGGTACGCGAGCTTCTCTCAATGGTGGAAAAGGTCGCCGCAACCGAAGCGAATGTGCTTATTCTCGGAAAATCCGGAACCGGCAAAGAGTTGATAGCGAACATGGTTCACAAGAGATCGAGTCGATCCGCCGGGCCATTTGTGGCTGTCAATTGTGCGGCTTTGACGGAGACGCTCCTTGAATCGGAGCTTTTCGGACATGAGCGCGGCGCATTCACCGGCGCGATCAGGCGCAAACTCGGAAGATTCGAACTTGCCGAGAATGGAACTCTTTTTCTCGATGAAGTCGGTGAAATTAAGCCTTCAGTGCAAGTAAAACTCCTTAGAGCATTGGAGCAGCGCAAAATCGTTCGAGTCGGAGGCACCGATGAAATCGCCATCAATGTCCGTGTAATCTCCGCCACGAATCGTGATATCGAGAACGACATGGAAACCGGGCAGTTTCGAGAAGACTTGTTTTACAGACTCAATGTATTTCCGGTTCAGATGCCGACTCTTGCGGAACGTGCAGATGACATTCCGATTCTGGCGGAGTACTTCAGCCGTAAGCTCAACCGTCGACATAGCAAACTGACTCCCGATGTTCTAAATCACCTGGTTGCATATCATTGGCCGGGAAATGTCCGCGAATTGAAAAACGTCCTTGAAAGAGCCATGATCCTGGCTGCAGGAGATGAACTGAGTCCGGAGCACCTTGCGTTGAAAGTCAAGCCGAGGCAGGAAGTCAGGATCACAGGCAATGACAATTCGGGACTGGCTCTCGATGATCTTGAGAAACAGGCAGTTCTCGATGCTCTCAAGAAGGCTGCCGGCAACAGGACAAAGGCAGCGAAGCTGCTCAATATCACTCGAAGAATGCTCTATTCAAGGCTGAAGAAATATGGCATCGAATAGTGTACCTGCAGGTACATATGATGTACTTGTCGGTTCAAGAACACTCTCAAGCACTACTGTCAGCGCAGTTGTTGAGGATGTTCTTTGGTGCAAGGTGATGATAATGAGAGGCTTAGATTGTTTGCGGGCATCCCGGTTTTATGGCATGGAGCTTGCATAACAGCACCGGTAGAGCTATATATACCGGAGGATTCGCAATGCTGATTGATATAGAAAGACATACTCGCCGGATGATTGGACTTCTCGGCATAGCCACCTTGTTCGGCATCCTCTTTGTTCCGATATCCTCGGCACAGGTAAGCAGCAACGCAGAACGCGAGTTAGAGATAACCGAGCGCCTTATCGATCGAGCTGCCGACGCTGTCAGAGAAGCTGGATCGGTCATAGGATACCAACATCTGGAAAGAGCGGTGGAACTTCAGCGCGGTGCACGGGACGCCTATAGAGAAGGGACTCACCGTAGAGCGAGCACGCTGACTCTGATGGCACGCGAACAGGCTAAGAAAGCCATCGGCGCCATCCAGATGTCGGACGAGAATTCCAGCCTCGTGAGTCGCGAAATCGAACGGACCGACGATGTGTTGAAAAAGGCTCATGATCAGGTACGTGAATCAAATGACCAGAATGCGGTGTCGCTCCTGGAGCGCGCCTCCAAGACACAAACCGACGGCAAGGAGTTCTTCAGAGGTAACAGGCTCAAGATTGCCCTCAAAGCAACTCTTAAGGCACGAGACACAGCCAAGAAGGCTATTGAAATTGCAGGGCGGCAGCCGAATCAGACAAACAGGCTCAGGCGGGAAATCGACCGCACCGACGATCTCATTGCCAAGGCGTTAGAACGCGCAACTCAGCTCGAAAGCAATGGGCAGGTTCATATGCTGCTCGAAAATGCCAGGGCATCACAGTTGATCGCTAGAGAGCGTTTCGAGTCTGGCGACCATCAGAGTGCTTTGAATCAGACGACTAGAGCGCGCGATGTGGCGAAGCAGGCTCTCGCGAAAATGGAAACAGATGTGCAGCCGGAACGAATCGAGAAGCTGCTGCAACAGAATGATCGACTGATCGAGAACCTGAGGGATCGCCTGCATGATAGTCCGAACGCAAATGCCAGTGAGCTCATAGATGTCGCTGTCGGGCATCAGAGCAGAGCGAAAGAGGCGCTATCGAGCGGCAAGCATAATGTATCAATTGTCGAGGCAAAGGCGGCTCGAGACCTCGCCGAGAGAGCACGCGACATGATGGAGAAATAAACTCCTCGCACAAACGGAATTGTAACCTCACCGAAGATGGCTGTAAGGGCGCCGATTATATTGTGAGATATCTCCTGTTACTGAGTAGTGCGATAATACTCGCAGCTTCCGGTTCCTGCCTAATGGCGGAAACGCCCAATGAAAACGTCACGCTGTCGCTGGGGCTGGGATACGATCAGATAACACAAGGATACTACCTCTCTGTCACTGACACGTTGGCGCTCGACGAGGATTCGATCACAACTCTCCGACAGACATCCGATGCTATCAATGCCTTCCGCCTGAAATCGTCGGTCAACTGGATGAAGCAGGTCAGTTCAAATGGAAATATCGAGCTCAATAACTTCTCTTATGTCTCAGATGAAGACTTTCGGAACAGTCTCGATCTGAGACTTCGCATCCGATCAGTGACACTGGAAAACCAGCTCGACATCAGGTCTGTGTGGAAAGAGATGGGTATAAGCAGGACTGGCTACGTTACCAATTCGATAACCGGCAGAGTCAGACCGGAATTGGCATCGGGAATGTTCTTCGTTGCGAAGAACTCGTTCGAATTGGTCAGATATGACGGCTCAGACGACTTCAGTTTCGACTACAACTACAACAAGCTCTCGATCGGTCTCGAAAAGGAGTTCGGCTGGACAGACCTGATAGCATTCACATACAGGAATGACCGGAGGATCGTGGGCGATTCGGCGCGCCTCAACTACTCAAGACATCGAGCACTTCTTGAATTCGCCTGGTCGCCAAGTCTTGAATTGTCTATGGAGGTTAGGAATGAACTAATGCGAATCTTGTCCAACAAAGAGGACAATGTTGATGATGCGTGGGAGGAGTTTCTCGAAACCGAGCTGACCGTGTTACCGTCCGATCGTTGGCGAATCGGAGTGAAGAATCAATTCGAATACTCCGTATTCGATTCTCAAGACGTCGTGAATTTCGACTATATTTACAACACGGCAGAACTGAAAACCGGGTACTTTCCGGCAATTGCTCTCGAACTGTTCATCAAGCCTTCAGCGGCCATCTTCTGGTCACGTTACGAGGAGTTTCAGGATCAGGATTACGAACAGGTCGCAGCGGAGTATGGTCTTGATCTGTCTCTCGGCGATCGGCTGTGGGTGAATGCATCGCACAAGATCGGCAAGCGAGACTACACCAGCGACACCAATGAATTCTACAGTGACTATATCCTCAATCAGTTCAACCTGCTCGGTGATCTCAGAATCTATGGCAGCCTCAACCTCAATGCAATCGTCTCCGTGGATTGGGAGAATCATGATCCTCGTGAAGATGACAACAGGCTGTCACTCGTCAGCATAGGGCTTGACTACCGATTCTAACACACGCCGCATTTCGTCAAGCATACTCACGACAAAAAGCCCTTGCCTCCAAGAAAGAATTAGTTAGCTTACCTGATATTCACATGCGTGAAGGAGCCTTCTTGAACATAGAGACCGCACTATCATTGGGAATCAGTCTGTTGCCGACTGATACCAGCTCCGTCACCTGCAGACCGATATCTTTCGTATCTCAGGCGTGTCGACTCATAATGGTGAACACCGCCGACAGATGCCTGCTGGATTAAAGGGAGAAATTACATGCCTGACAAGACACTACTGAATCGCTTCATGACGGCCCTGATTCTGCTCGCATCACTATCGGTGTGTAGTGTGCATGCAGCTCAAATTCATCCTGCATTGCAAGCGAAAATGTCAAGTGCTCCGGAAAAGTCTTACAGCGCATATCTGGTGATGGCCGATAGGGCAAGCGAGCCGCAACTCTCGAAATCTCTCTCCCTCGACTCGTACACTCGCCAGGCCGGACACGCCATCGCAATGAAGCATCTGAAAGAGAAAGCGCACAGATCGCAGAAGGATATCCTCGAGTATCTGGAACTCCAGTTGCTCATTGGAAGTGTGACATCTTACAAGGGACACTGGATCGGCGATATCATCAGCATCACCGCCACCGGTGACCAGCTTTTTGAGCTTGCCAATCGAGATGACATAGAATCTATATACGAAGCCACCACTGCCATGCTGATAGAGCCTGTCGGATCCTCACCGGCAGCACCGACCGACACGGTTGAGAGCGCGCTGAGAGTAATCGGCGCCGATTCCATGTGGGCACTCGGATATACCGGACTGGGAAGGCTCGTGTGCAGTTTTGATACGGGCGTTGAGGGAACACATCCTGCACTTGTGAACACGTGGAGAGGAAACAACGGCTATAGTTGGCAGGAGAGTTGGTTCAACCCACTTGATGGCGATTCATTTCCACACGTCATACCATCATCAAGCAACCCAGGGCATGGTACACACACTCTCGGTATTATGGTCGGGCACGATGACGCCACCGGCGATACAGTCGGTGTGGCGCCGGAAGCTCAGTGGATCGCCGCTGCGGTTATTGACATAGACGGCACCGATGTGCTCGATGCTTTCGAATGGGCCGCCGATCCAGATGGCAATCCGAACACAATTACAGATGTGCCGGATGTTGTGTCTAATTCGTGGGGTTACCCGCAGAGCTGGATAAACTGCGACGATATTTTCTGGGATGCTGTCGACAATCTCGAAGCACTTGGAGTAGTGATGCTCTTCTCGGCTGGTAATGAAGGGAGCGGGGCTCAGACTATTCGAAATCCTGCCAACCGTGCAACAACCGACTACAATTCATTTGCTATCGGAATGATTGATCCGGCCAATCCGAGCTTCCCGGTGTACAGCAAGTCATCGAGAGGACCATCCGATTGCGATGGGATATCACTCAAGCCACAAGTCGTAGCTCCCGGCGTGAACATTCGATCGACCTGGCCCGGTGCCTCATACGCTGACAATACGGGGACATCGATGGCCTGCCCGCATGTCGCCGGAGCTGTTGCTCTTCTGAGGCAATACAATCCGAACGCGCCGGTCGATTCTATAAAGAAAGCGTTAATGGAATCCGCGATCGATGTCGATGCTTCGGGACTCGACAACAACTCCGGATGGGGATTGATCGATATCCCCTCAGCGCTCGAACTTCTGATTCCGAATAATGCCCCAAGTTTGTATATATCGACGATCAACGAACCATCGCCCAACCCGGGGGATACATTCGATGTGATTTTGGCTTTGGGTAACTCCGGTCTCGGACTGACCGGTGTCGAAGCCGTACTCAGAACCAATGAGGCCAGCGCTGAAGTCGTAGATTCATCCTTCGTGTTCGGGAATATTCCAATGGACAGCGAAGCCGATAACACCGCACAGCCATACAGCATCGCGTTCGATGACACACTCACAATCGGCACTGATTTGGCATTCACATTGCATGTCATCGGCTCAG
Organism: Candidatus Zixiibacteriota bacterium; assembly: GCA_018820315.1. Lineage (NCBI taxonomy): Bacteria > Pseudomonadati > Candidatus Zixiibacteriota > Candidatus Zixiibacteriota bacterium. The sequence continues at coordinate 16,632 of JAHJOQ010000113.1, forward strand.
GAAACTACTCAAAAGATATCCCTATGATATTCACGGCCGGGCAATTGCCGGCGCCCGGAACTCGCTCCACGTTCGTGCACGATGCCGGAAGTGTCTCTTTCGGTGTATCGAATTTCGGGCAGTACGGTTTCGCACTGAATAGCATTTTCAGTCTCAGCCTTCCAGGGTTCCTTTGGCCGAACGATGGTTCAGGATCGAACAATCTCTATGAGATGGGACTTGTCGTAGGCACAGATGCCGACCATGTGTCGGATGCTGTCCGAGGCGTTTTGTTGAATGTCGCCGACTATGATTTCGCTGTTGAACCAGATGGAGACGTAGTATTCATGGAACCGGGATCGAAGGCCGCTCAGGAAAGTTACTGCAGGTTCAACGATTCGCGGGCCGGAGCACCGATCGGCGTGACCGTCTCTCAACATTCATTTGCATTTGCGGATTCACCGGATGATGACTACGTCATGATCGTCTATCGTGTATTCAATACATCGGGCAGCCTTATCGAAGGCCTGCGCATCGGCATTCTCACCGATTGGGATTGGCCTTTTGGCGGCGCCTCTGCCGGCTCACGGGACAGAGTCGGGTTTTCAGCATCGAGCAACACAGGCTACATGTACACTTCCGACAGCATTGCAGATCCGGATTATCGCGGAATCGCCATTCTCAATGATTTTGGCGCGAGTGCATTCAGAGCAATCAATAATGACACCTACTTGTGGGATGGAAACGGCTTCACTAATTCAGAGAAGTGGACATTCCTTTCCGGTGGCATCGTTTCGACATCGACATATCTCCATCCGGATCATTCATGCATGATCGGAGCGGGCCCGTTCGACATTTCGGCGGGTGACAGTGTGGAGGTCGCTTTTGCGCTTATCGGGGCGAGTTCCACAAACAGTCTTACCGCAACCGCTGTGCAGGCAAAACTGGTATATGACACACTCGTAACCGATGCGGAGAGTCCATCCGACAACCCGATTCTGCCGAGCGGGTTCACGCTGTATCAAAATTTCCCAAATCCATTCAATCCTGTCACTTCGATTGAGTTCTATCTCGATCGTCAACAGGATGTGAAACTGACAGTGTTCAATCTGCTGGGACAGCGGGTCACAACCTTGGCCGATGGGAAACTTGGTGCAGGAATGCACAGATTCGAGTGGGGCGCGAGTGAGTACGCATCAGGCTTGTATTTCTATCGCCTGGAAACAGAGACATCCAGCAAAATCAAGAAGATGGTGCTGCTGAAGTAGGCAGACTCAACTTCTGTCGTTCTCGCGCAGGGGTGAATCCATTCAACGTCGGCGCTCTTATTAGATTACACGCGCTGTCAGGATTCCCATCCTGACAGCTATCCACAGCAGCGAGCGGGCAATCCGGTCAGGAAAGGATTCCTGACCGCGCACAGGAGATCGCCACGTCGCTCCGCTCCTCGCGATGACGCTGCTTCACAGCATCGGGACTTTCTCAACAAGCCCGAAAGGGTGAATCCATTCAACGTCGGCTCTCTCAATAGATACACGCGCTGTCAGGATTCCCATCCTGACAGCTATGCACAGCAGCGAGCAGGCAATCCGGTCAGGAAAGGATTCCTGACCGCGCATGGGAGATCGCCGCGTCGCTTCGCTA
>JAHJOQ010000114.1 GCA_018820315.1 Candidatus Zixiibacteriota bacterium
CGAACAAGTAACTTGTGGGAGAACCACGAATAGCAGGTTGTAAGAACCTCACCGGAACTCGGCCAAACAAAGGACAGCCACATCGAAATCAACCCTTGACAATCATCATAGCAGGAAGGGGTTCCTAACGGCGCAGCGATCATGGTGGAACACGTTCCACCCTACTCCATTCAATCTTGTTGACACACAGGGCTATCATGATATACTACCTGCGTGGATACCGGCAAACTCTACATCGTCGCGACGCCAATCGGTAATCTTGAAGATATCACTCTGAGAGCTATCGAGATACTGCGGTCTGTCGATGTTATCGCATGCGAAGACAAGCGGCATTCCGGCAGGCTATTCAAACACCACGAAATCAGTGCAAGACTCATATCGTACCATGACCACAACAAGCAGCAGGCCGCGCCGGGGATTATCAAGCTGCTGCTCGATGGTCAGAATGTCGCTCTGGTGACCGATTCCGGCACGCCCGGAATTTCTGATCCGGCGTATCATGTCGTGAATCTTGCGCATGCTGAGGAGATCGAGGTTGTCGCGATTCCGGGGCCGTGTGCGGCAATTGCGGCGCTCTCTGTATCGGGACTGCCGACCGACAGATTCTCGTTCGAGGGTTTCCTGCCGCTGAAACCGGGCAAGCGCAGAAAGCGGCTTGAGGGACTGAAAGATTATCCGGGCACACAAATGTTCTACGAGTCGCCGCATCGTGTGGTGAAGGTTCTGAGTGCGATGCTTGAAGTGTTCGGTGATCGCAACTGCGCGATTGGCCGAGAACTCACAAAGATGCATGAAGAAATTATCAGGGGGCGGATTTCGGAATTGATAGAACGGTTCAGTGATGTTACACCTCGCGGAGAGTTCGTTATACTCGTCGACGGTTGCAGGGAAGAGGAGCCGTAGCAGGGGATTCATCCCGGTCGACTTTCTCATTCTGGTGTATGTTTCGTTTACGACGATCCTGCTTCTCATTGTCAACCGTCCAATTAGCGAACGGGTATGGCTGATTGCCGGGAATCTTGCGATAGCCGTCGTGGTTATCACTCTCAGGAATATCGACCCATTGTCGCAGAATAGATTGCTCCGTATTGCGAGGCGGCTCTATCCGGTGGTGCTGTTCACATTTTTCTATGAGCAGACGTCGAGCCTGATTCACGTGTTCTTTCCCGGTTGGTTTGATGCCGCTCTTTCACAGTTTGAGATAGAGATATTCGGAGCGCAGCCCTCTCTTGCGATAGAACATCTCTACAATCCGATGCTTAACGACATCGTGATGGCGTGCTATGTTTTCTATTATCTCTGCCTGCCTCTGGGACTTGTTTTTCTTGTGCTGAGGAAGAAAGAAGGCGCTGTTGACCGGCTCATCACGGCATCGGCTCTTACGTTTTTTGTTTCTTACACGCTGTTCTTCTTGTATCCTGTCGAAGGACCGAGGTACCATCTCGCAGAGTTGTTTACTCAGCCGTTCGATGGTTACCTGTTTGTGCCATTAGTGAAGAGGATCATGGATACTGCTGCCGTACATGGAGGAGCGATGCCGTCATCACATGCGGCGGTGGCTTTGATAGTCTTGTGGTATGTAATCAGGGAGTCCAGACGATGGGGGATGGCGCTCGCGCCCGTGATACTCGGTCTAACGATTGGGTGCGTCTGGGGCAGGTTCCACTATGTTTCGGATGTCGCTGTAGGAGCTTTGATTACAGTGGTGGCAGTGTGGCTAACAGAACACGCTTACCGGAATCGGTGGCTCGGTTCCAGGAACTTGGATTGAGGGGAATAGAATAGAATGTTTCCGGAAGTCATAACACTCGGACCCGTCATAATACGATCATATGGCGTGATGCTCGCCCTATCCTTTATGCTGGGCGTTCTCCTGGTTCGACATCGGTCCCGTCGATCCGGTGTCAATCCTGATTTTGCGGTGAATCTGGCCTTTCTGGTGATAATCTCAGCGGTAATCGGAGCAAGAATGTTTTACGCCTTTTTCCATTGGTCCGACTTCTCCGGTCATTTGATCGACATTTTCAATCCGCTCGGATCATCAGAGGGCTTCGGAATAGCGGGCTTGAATCTCTATGGTGGCCTTATCACCGCCTTGTCTGCTGCGGTTGTGTTCTGCTATCTCAAGAAGGAATCTATACTGGTGGTGTTCGACCTGTTTGCTCCAGCGATAGCCCTCGGGATATTCCTGACACGAATCGGTTGCTTCCTGAATGGTTGCTGTTTCGGTACTGAGTGCCATCTGCCGTGGGGGGTGAACTTTCCGGTCGGCAGCATTCCCTATTCATACCTCGGTGATGTCCCACTCCATCCAGCGCAGCTATATTCATCCCTGTACGGCCTGTTGCTCTTTGTCGCTCTCTCCATCTCGGAGAAACGCAAACCGTTCGTAGGGCTGACATTCTCGCTGTTCCTGATGACCGAGGCCATGTTCAGGTTTCTTATCGAATATGTGCGCTTCTATGAGAATCAAATGCTGACCACAGTGTTCGGGATTGGTTTCACTTACAATCATATCATGGCTATGTTTCTCTTCCTGATCGGATTAATGCTGTTGCTGGTAAGCAGAAAACGGGGTGTCAAGCCAGCCAGAGCCCGGAAGTCAGGCCGATTAAAAACCGGAGATTAGCCGCCACTCCACTTTCTCTCCGCTCTGAAGCATGTATTTGTCGGATGCAACCGTGCCTGCGGTGTCATTGACAAAATATAGCCAGTACGCAGAAGACGATCCGATTATGCTATCAATTCCCTTTACGAACACACCCGACGAAGTCTGGTCGTAGTCTACTTCATGATGAGCTTTCAGGAGTTCGAAGACGGAGACGCCGGATGAGTCCGGCAGCGCGATGACATTTTCCGGAGTGGTCCTTCCGGCTCTCGGCGAGCATGCGACTGCAAGCGCGAACATCAGCAGCAGGATTGTTGTGATGATGTAACGACGATTATCGAGTTGAATCAGCATACAGTCTATATACGAAATCGGAATATCATTTCAAGCCAGAAATGAAGCCTATGAAAGACCGCCCGGAAATTGGTTGTCAATCTTCGGGCGATATGAAATCTATCTGTGGCTGTTTGTGTCGGTTCTATTTCATCAAGAGCATCTTCCTGGTGTCAGTATACTGACCCGCGGTGGCCTTGTAGAAGTAAATACCCGAAGCCGCGCCAGCAGCATCCCAGGTAACGGTGACTTCGCCAATCGCGTTACCGGAGAATGTTCTGACCAACTGACCAGAGACGTTATAGATATCAAGCTTCCAGTTCGACTGAGTCGGAAGGTTGATAGTAATATCGGTGGTCGGGTTGAATGGGTTCGGATAGTTCTGATTCAGCGCAAATGCGGTCGGGATAACTTTCTCGACCACGGTCGAGTTCATCAGATTGCCGTAGTAATCTACGACTTCGACCTCGATTATCGAGAGTTCGGCGTTGATCCCGAACAGATCATGCGTTCCTGCAGAGATGTGATTCTTGCTGTCAGACCAGATAAGCACGCGGAGCTGACCGTCTACTACGTCGCTCTCCATCTTCATGCCATCAGCAAGCAGAGTAGCTTCGCCTTCTCCACTGAAGACAAACAGAGCAGCGCCGATGTCGGACTGCGAGTTCGCGGTGATTATCGCACCCTCTTCAATCGTCACAGTGTATGCGAAGGGAGAGGCCTTCTCATAGGGAGGCACATCGCCGTTGATGACGCGGATCATGTACATGAAGTCGGGGAGACTCAATACCACGCCATCGTTATTTATGTCAGTGGCCCCAACCTGTACAGGCATATCAATGTCAAACACAGAGACACCATAGATGAAGTACTTCGCGAACAGTGTAAGATCGGAAATCTCGTATATAATGCTGTTCAGATTGAGATCACCGAGATGGCCGAATTGGTCTGTGCACACAATGTCTATGCCTCCCGAAATGAAGTCGATTACCTGAGCCGACACCGATTCCCCGGGTATCTGATCTGTGCAGTTGCCGATCCACCAGTGGCCGCCGTAATATTGATCACCGGTGATTTCGATCGGTGCGTACTCACCCGAGAACACCGCATTTGAATTCCAGACGGAGTCGCCGGTCACGCTGTTGAGGACATTGTCTCCGCAATCGAGCCAGAAGAACCTCACCGGGGCAAACATGCACTCATGTCTGATTGCATGAGAGACCCTGAATCTCAATCTCGCAAGCTCCATTTGATCACCGCTAGCGGGATTGTAATGCAGACAGGATTGATCGGGATGAATCGAACCATTGACGACATCAGCAATTGCGACAATGCGGATCAACTCGCTGGGACAGTGGCCACCGCAGCCATCTGCGGGATAGTAGAAGTAGTTGAAGTACTCCCAACAATCTGCGAGATCGGATCCGATTGTTGCATCCGCGAATGTCAGCATTGTATCCTGGTATGCGATCAAGAAATCGTAGCTGCCGAAAAAGTCTGTGCCCTGGTTCAGCGTTATGCTGATCTCGGCCGATCCGGCCAGACTGCCAATGGCAGATTCGAGCTGCACTTCCAGTAGTTCCGGTGGATCGCTGGTCGCAATGCCATCAAAACCACTGCCCAACGCGGTCGTCGACACGACGAGGGAGATGGCTATGCAGTTTAATAAAAAGCGTTTCATGAAAGGCTCCTTTGCTGACAGCAGCGCACATCCGGAGATTAGCATACGATGAGAATCTCTGCACGCACTGCACTTCAGGTTTCCGGTCACCGCAACAATGCGCGTTTCGCGATCTCCCCTCCGCGTGTGTCAGAAAGTGAAGTACAATATCAATATACTTTCTCCACAGTGGTTGTCAAGGCTATGAATGCTTGTATCATATGCGAATCAACACGGTGGCCTTGGCAATGTGTTGCCGGTGCTTGGGTGGGGCGATATCCGGCTCACGGCAGTCTGTTCTCAATGACCCACTCAATGACCCGAAACTGCTTGACCTCAGGAATTGAGACTCTTATATTTACGGGCTTGATGGAGGCAAGACTGGTTAAATGAACTCAAATCTCAGAGCGGCGTATGAACTTAGGTCGCAAGTGTTTGGCCGAGTGTGTCTTAAGATTGGCCTGACTCCCAATGTGCTGACTGCAATCGGCTTGGCTGTGAGCGTCGCTGCAGGAGTAGTCCTCTGGAAAGCAAACTTCATCTGGGGCTCGATACTGATTCTCCTGACTGCTTTCACTGACATGCTCGACGGAGCAACCGCTCGCGCTGGGAAGATTGGGACTGTCTACGGAGGAATTCTGGACCATGTGTGTGACAGATACGCAGAGTTCTTCATTCTTGCCGGCATTCTCCTTTCCCAGCGGGTCCATGCAGGGTGGGCGTTGTTCGCGTTGTTCGGGATGATAATCGCTTCGTACACCAGGGCGGCAGCCGAATCTATAGGCAATATCAAGAATTGTGAAGTTGGCGCGGTGGGGCGACTCGAGAAATTTGTCATGATACTGATCGGACTGATCTCAGAGGAGTTCTTCCCCGGCTACCATTTTCTTGCGATCTGCCTCGCTATAGTAGGCGCCGTATCGTACATCACCTCTATCCAGAGACTTGTGTACACGAAGAAGATTCTAAGCGAAAGAGATAGCAATTGAAGATAACTGCTGTCGGAAACCCGGTCTACGATTTGATTCAGACTCCTTTTGTCAAAACCGACGGAAGAGTCTTGTCGGGGTGTTCGACGAACTTCTGCCTTGCGCTGGCAAAGCTCGGAGTGAAGACCTCTCTTGTTGGCAATATTGGAACCGACTTGAAAGACAAGTTCGCTGCCGATCTCGGGCGATTTGGAATAGAGCACCGGCTTTTCGAATCGACCGAAAGTGGAGGATTTTCCCTCAGATATTTCGGTGATCACGGAGAGCGTGAACTGAAGCTTCTCGGAGATGCCGGATCGATTGCCGAATTCCCGGATGAGTATCGCGACAGCGACTATGTTGTCTTAGGCCCGATACTCGGCGAGGTGGATCTGGACTATATCGCTAATGTGAGAGACAAGACGAACGCCAAGATCGTCCTCGATCCGCAGGGCATTCTAAGAAATCACACGGACGGCGATATATTCCACGAGAAGAAACCGGATACGGAAAAACTGATTGGCCTGTGCGACATCGTCAAGCCAAATGAACTCGAATGCAAGGTGTTGACAGGTATCGATCCTCGTGAAGATGCCCGCACGCCTGCTGAGATGATAAAATCCTGGGGACCGAAGCTCGTCATAATCACACTGGCGGAACTCGGTTCGGTCATATATGACGGCAGCGATTTCACTCCGATACCGCCGTACGATACTCTCGCGAAGGATTCTACCGGGGCAGGAGATACGTACATGGCCGGTTTCCTGTATAGTTATGCGAATGGATGGGATCTCTACGAATGCGGCTGCATGGGGTCTGCGGTTGCAAGCGTGATGATTGAAAACACCGGACCTGATTTTCCGCTGACTCTCGAGGAGGCGGATGACCGAAGAAGGAAGCTTCTCCAACTAAAGTCTGAAACTGAGTTGTTGAAATAGGAAGGGAGATTTGATGAGCAAAGTCAGGGTCGCGATTATTGGAGTCGGCAACTGCGCCTCATCATTCGTGCAGGGAGTGCACTATTACCGAAACGCCTCTGAAAACGATTTTATTCCGGGTTTGATGCATGTCAACCTCGGAGGATATCACATATCCGACATTGAGTTCTCTGCCGCGATTGACATCGACAAGAACAAGGTCGGCAAGGATCTCTCGGAGGCGATTTTCACTTACCCGAACAACACGTACAAGTTCGCATCTGTGCCTAAGCACGGAGTGACCGTGCAGCGTGGGATGACGCATGATGGTCTCGGGTATTACTTATCGCAGATAATCGAGAAGGCTCCGGGGGACACTGTCGATATCGTTAAGCTGCTGAAAGATACCAGGACTGATGTTGTCGTGAGCTATCTGCCGGTCGGTTCGGAGGAAGCTACGAAGTGGTATGTCGAGCAGATTCTCGATGCCGGCTGCGGTTTCGTTAACTGTATTCCGGTATTTATTGCACGAGAGCCTTATTGGCAGGATCGATTCAAGAAGCGCGGTCTGCCGGTAATCGGCGATGATGTCAAATCCCAGGTGGGAGCGACGATCGTCCACCGCGTCCTTACGAGGCTCTTCCGGGAACGAGGCGTCAAGCTGGAGCGCACAAGCCAGCTCAACGTTGGAGGCAACACGGACTTCCTGAACATGCTCGAACGGTCGCGTCTCGAATCCAAGAAGATATCGAAAACCAATGCTGTGACATCTCAGCTTGATTACGATATCGGTGCGGACAACTGCCACATAGGTCCCTCGGATTACGTACCATGGCTGCAGGATCGCAAATGGGCCTACATCAGAATGGAAGGCCGCACGTTTGGTGATGTGCCGTTGAACATTGAAATGAAACTGGAAGTATGGGATTCGCCCAACTCAGCAGGTGTTGTCATCGATGCGGTTCGCTGCTGCAAACTTGCTCTCGACAACGGATTATCCGGAGCGATGGAAGCGCCGTCGTCGTACTTCAAGAAGTCGCCACCGATACAGTATTTCGATGACGAAGCTCGCAATATGACCGAGGAGTTTATTCGGAAGTACGCGCTGAAGTCAGCGAAAGCGGCTCCGAAGAAGAAGCCGGCAAAGAAAGTTGCCAAGAAGAAGTCTGTTAAACGAAGTCCGAAGAAATAGATTACTCAAAGGTGGCGCTACCGCCACCTTTTCTTTTTGAAGAATGAATAAGAAGAGTGCATTCATAACACTGGAAGGAATCGACTTTTCCGGTAAGTCGACACAGGCCGAAAGGCTCCTTTCCCGATTGCATGAATCAGGTCTCGACCCTCTATTTCTGAGAGAGCCCGGGGGTACAGTACTTTCCGAACGAGTGCGCGAAATCCTTCTCAATCGAGGCGAGATCACCATCGGCGCCAAGTCTGAATTGCTGCTGTTCCTCGCCGCCAGGGCGCAGCTTGTCGATGACCTGATAATTCCATCGCTCGAATCCGGCCGTATAGTAATATGCGACAGGTTCTTCGATTCGACCTTCGCATATCAGGGATTTGCAAGGGGACTTCCGGTCGAGAAGATAAGAGAAATCAACACCTTTGCAACATCAGGGCTTGTTCCCGATCTTACTCTGCTTTTTGACCTGCCGGTTGAAGTCGCTCAGGGGAGAGGTGCAGGTCTTTCTTCAGGGGGCGATCGTCTGGAGAATGAGGTGGCCGAATTTCATCGCAGAGTGAGAGACGGGTATCTTCAATTGGTGCGCACTGAACCAATGAGAATCAAAGTCATTGATGCGAGTGGAAGCCTCGATGTAGTCTGGAGCAAGACCTGGGAACTGACGCGCTCTTTTCTGAAGACGCGGGGAATTGAAATTCTTGAAAAATAGCAGGTCTGTAATCGCGATCCGGGTAGTCTTCGGTCTGGCTCATCTGCTGTTGATCGCGCTCGGAGTTGTCATCCTCAAAGACGATCCACGCTTTCAGAGCGCGAGATTCCTGACCACCGCGTTGACCACGATTGAAGAGAACATCTGCGAGCCTGCAGATCCGGAACGTATGTTTGCTTCTGCATGGCTCGGGATGAACGACATTCTCGATCCCTACACAATCTTCATCCCGGCGAGATCATATCAGTTTGTCGACGAGGAGAATCGCGGCAGTTTCGAAGGGATAGGTGTTGAGATCACGGTGCGCGACGGATTTGTGACAGTGATCAGCCCGATGGCGGGATCGAACGCTGAAGAAGTCGGTCTCCGTTCGGGCGACCAGGTGATTACGGTCGATTCGACGGACGTCGAGGGGATGTCGGCAGATGAAGTGACTTCGATGATTCGTGGTCCCGCGGGAAGCACAGTGCTGCTAGGAATCAAGCGTCCCGGATATGCCAAGTCATTCGAAGTGCGCGTCGAGAGACGGCAGGTCGATCTTTCGAGCATTAGTTACAGCGGGGTCGTTGATTCAATAGGTTACATTCATCTGAATCGATTTTCGCTGACTACGCCTGTCGAGATCAACGAAGCGCTCGACAGATTGACGCGCAATGGTATCTCCGGCCTGGCGCTTGACCTGCGTGGGAATCCGGGTGGGTTCATGTCGGCAGCGGTGTACCTTGCGCAAATATTTCTTCCAGCTGACAAGCTCATATTGGCTACAAAGAGCAGGCGAGGATGGGAGAATTACGCCATAAACTCCGTGGACGATGGCCCTCTCATTGGCTTGCCGCTGGTTGTCCTTGTGGATCGCGGGTCAGCGTCGGCCTCAGAAATCGTAGCGGGTGTGCTACAGGATTACGATCGTGCCGTGATTATCGGAGATACAACGTATGGGAAGGGACTCGTTCAGACCAATCTCATGCTTGAAGGAGGTAACGCCTTTCGTATTACCACATCGAAATACTATCTTCCGTCCGGTCGTCTTGTCCAGCGGTTTGCGGACAAGGATTGGGCGAAGTATCTCAATGTATCGCGTTCGGAGTTGAACACGGCCTTCAGGACCGAAGGGGGACGGAGTGTCTATGGGGGCGGAGGTGTCGCACCGGATGTGGAGGTGCCGCCGGACAGCATCAACCTCCTGGCAGCGTCTTTGTCATACGGCAGCTACTTCTTCAAGTTCACGGTCGACTACAGAGCAGCGCATGGCGATTCGATCCCAGTTGAGGTTGATGATAAGATTCTGGAAGACTTTCGGAAGTATGTCATGGCTCAGGGTTTTGAAGCTCCCAACTACATGCTCGATAGGGTGACTGTGCTGGAAGAGCAGCTCGCAGATCTCAACCCTGATGCTCTGGCGCCCATCCTGGCAAGAATGAAAGAACGTGCAGAGACTCTTGATGGGATTGAGTGGGCAGAAGCGAAGATGTACATAGCGGAAAGGTTGCGTGAACGCCTCGCCGACCAAAGGGGAGGTGTCGAAGAAGTCTATTCGTCATCGAGGCTCCGATATGATCGTCGGATTAAGTCGGCATTCGAGATACTCTCCGACATGAACCTGTATGAGAGCTTGCTGAAAGAGCATTAACTGCATTCCGTTTATCACACTGGATATGGATTCTCTATGCAATACTCACTGTTCATTGATTTCGACGGCACAATAGCGGTGCAGGATGTCGGAAATCGGTTTTTCACGACGTTCAGCGGTGGGAGAAGTATCCCAATAGTTGAAAAGTGGATTCGGCGAGAGATTACGTCGGTCGAGTGTCTTGAAGCTGAGGCGGAGTTGATAACTGCAGCGGAAGATGAACTGGTGGAATTCTCAAAGCAGTTCGAGATTGATTCCGGTTTCGAATTGCTCCATGCACTCTGTGCCAAGAATGATATCCCGATCAGGGTTGTCAGCGACGGATTGGACATCTATATCAATGCAATCATGAAGAAGCATGGATTCGAGCATGTTCCGGTGATGGCTAACAGGGGCGTATTCAGGAACGGTCGCCTGAAGATAGACTTCCCACATCTCGACGGCTCATGCGGTCACTGCGCGAATTGCAAGGGCGCGGCGATTCGAAAACACGCGCGAGCAGGAGGGAAGAGCATTTTTGTTGGCGATGGATATTCCGATCTGTGCGCAATTGACGAGGCCGATTATTTATTTGCGAAAGCGGACTTGGCAACCTATCTTAATCAGTCAAACAAGAGTTTCCTGTCATTTGAAACTCTGTATGATGTAAGAGATTATATTGAGAATAGAATCCTCAAGAATTGATGAATTGCTCATTCGCTGTTTCGATAGAAAGGACTTCCTGACATGAAGGCGATTATCATGGCGGGTGGATTCGGAACCCGCCTCCGGCCACTGACCCTTGGTCTGCCGAAGCCGATGGTCCCTATGGCCAACAGGCCGATGATGGAACATATTGTAACGCTGCTGAAGAAGCACGGGTTTGGTCGCATACTGTCACTTCTTTACTTTCAGCCTGAAGCGATCACCGGATACTTCGAGGATGGCTCCAAATTTGGCGTGAAGATGGATTACCTGCGCGCAAAAGATGACTTCGGCACAGCGGGCAGTGTCAGGAATGCAGCCGACTTCATTGGCAACGAGCGGATAGTCATTATTTCGGGAGATGTGCTGACAGATTTTGATCTCGGTGCTGCAATGAAATTTCATCAAGAGAGAGGCGCAGCTGCCACGATGGTCCTGACTCACATGGAGAACCCGTTGCAGTACGGCGTGGTCATAACCGATGACGATGGCAAAATAACGCGTTTCCTCGAGAAGCCGACATGGGGCGAAGTATTCTCTGACAAAGTCAATACAGGAATCTACATCCTTGAGCCTGAAGTGGTCAACATGATTCCACAGCAGAAATTTTACGACTTTTCGAAAGATCTCTTCCCAAGGGTTCTCTCAGAGAAGATGCCAATGTACGGTTACACCGCGGATGGTTACTGGAGGGATGTCGGCAATCTTACGGAGTATATGCAGGCTCATAAAGACATACTGGCCGGTGTAGTGAAGGTTGATCTGCCGCTCAATGAACTCAAGTACAAGGATGCGACCCTCTGGATCGGCAAGAACGAAGATGTCGACAGTACGGTAAGTTTCGACGACGTTGTGATACTCGGCGATGATGTATCGGTCGGCGCCGGCGCCAGCATCAGGAACTGTGTCATTGGCGATAGGACTGTTATTGGTGAAGATGCGGAGATTGATAATTCTATCATCTGGGACGGTGTGACTATCGGCGATGGCGCGAAGCTCAAGCAGGCGATGGTTCTTTCGAATGCCACAATCATGAGCGGTGCCGTGCTGGAGGAGAATTCGATCATATCGGAGAATTCCCGAATAGGACGAGGAGCCCTTGTGAAGGCGGGATGCAAGGTGTGGCCCGGTAAAGAAGTGGAAGATGAAGCCACACTTGCGACAAGTCTGATATGGGGTGAGAAGTGGAATCGCGAGTTATTTACTGATGCGAAAGTATCAGGCCTTGCAAACGTCGAAATCACTCCCGAATTCGCGGCAAAACTCGGAGCGACTCTTGGTTCAACGCTACCGAACGACCAGAGTATTGTTATTTCGCGTGACGCAGGTAATGCAAGCAGGATGATCGCACGGTCGTTGGTGACCGGTATCCTCTCAGCCGGTGCTGACACGGCAGATATTCGCACGCTTCCGATTCCTCTTGTCAGATACGCCCTGAAGACCGGCAAACACGCGGGCGGGATTCACGTACGACATTCACCGATGAATGAAGAGATGATCGACATAATTTTCTTCGATGAAAAGGGAATGGACCTTCCGTCATCGAGAGCCAAATCACTTGAGAGGCTCTTCTTCTCAGAGGATTTTCCACGTGCCAAGGTTGGCGATATCGGAAAGATCGATTATCCGATCAGGCTTCTCGAATCGTATCGGCAGGATTTCCTCGATGCTATTGACGTTGACATTGTTAAGAAACGTCGATTCAAAGTGGTCATCGATTACGATTGCGGTGGGGCTGTCGAAGTATTCCCGGCCATTTTTGCCGCATTGAACTGTGAGGTAATCTCGCTGAATGCCTTTATCGATCCATCGAAGGTAGCAAGAACGAAGGAGCGGACTGAGACATCGCTTCAGACACTGTCGTCCATTGTGCAATCTTTGAACGCTGATGTCGGTATCCTGCTCGATAATAATTCCGAGAAGATTCGAGTTGTGGACCGTCTTGGAAACAAAATTTCCGACATGCTGCTTCTGCTTCTCGTAACAAGCCTCTATTTGCGGAGCAATCTTGCGAAAACTATATGTGTTCCGGTTGTCGCTTCGATGGGTGTCGAGGAGATCGCATCTGAATACGGTGTGCAGGTTGTGCGAGTTCGGAATGACCACCTCGCAATGATGGAAGCGATGATGAAGCTTCAGCCCGGATTCGTCGGTGGTACCCGAGGGGGCTTCATATTCCCCGGATTCCAGCGCGGTGCGGACGCCATGTTTGGAGCAGTCAAGATACTGGAGCTGATGGCGAAGAGTGGAGTGACACTCGCGGAAATACGCGGTGATTACGAGCGGTTCTACATGGATGAGATCGAAGTCCACTGCGGCTGGGACAGGAAAGGCCGGGTCATGCGGCGTCTGATGGAGCATTCCACAACATATCGCAGAGATCTGGTTGACGGAGTTAGAATTAACTTTGGCGATCACTGGGTTCTTGTCACGCCTGACCGCAACAAGGCAGCGTTTCGTGTGGTGGCCGAATCGCGGGAAATGGCACAGACGAAGGCGGTCCTGGAAAAGTATGCGAAGCTCATCGCAGAGTGGCAAGAATAGCACAGGTGTTCATCTAAGTAAGTTGTTATATTTCAGGCGGTTGAGATAGATGGTCGAATGACAAAAAGCTTGACTTGACAGTTGGGCATGTATATACTTCTGTCTCGATCTGACTCATATCTAATGAAAGGTAGCAGTTTGGCCGCTGTAAAGACCTCTACAACAATATTTTTCCTGACACTTCTACTCTTAGAGTGTGCTGTCGCTCAGCCAACTGAAAGGTTGATGAGAGACGAGGATGCTGTTTCGTCTGCAGTTGCCGCAATTCCCAATCTTGAGGATTCGGA
Source organism: Candidatus Zixiibacteriota bacterium (assembly GCA_018820315.1). Classification (NCBI taxonomy): domain Bacteria; kingdom Pseudomonadati; phylum Candidatus Zixiibacteriota; species Candidatus Zixiibacteriota bacterium. The sequence goes on from JAHJOQ010000114.1 coordinate 13,524, forward strand.
TGCTCTCGATGCAGTCATCGATCCGGACACCTATGTCGTTGGTCCGGGGGATCAGTTCACCATTGTATTCAGTGGTAAGCTGGTGAAGCGCAATACGCTGGCTGTGACGCCGGAAGGTGTCCTTCTGGTGCCGGAGTTTGGTCCGATTGAGGTTGCGGGAATCACTCTCTCGGAGGCGAAGAGCAGAATTCTCCGCGCACTCAAGAGCCGCTATATGGATGTGCCGACTTCAGCTTTCCTGACCAAGATCAGGTCGATCAAAGTCTCTGTGTCGGGCAAAGTTGAAGATCCCGGCATTTATGTTCTCTCTGCTGGCGACAGAGTCAGTGAGGCCTTGCGAAGGGCTGGGGGAGCCAAGGAGGGGGCTTCAGACAGGAACATCCGTTTGTTCAGAGGCGACAGTCTGATCATTGTCGATCTGATGAAGTACTTCGTTGGTGCTGACTCGAAGGGGAATCCATATATCCGCGAGGGAGATATAATCGTCGTGCCCTCCAAGGAGATATCAGTCAACAGGATCGGCATATACGGCGCAGTGCGCTCGCCAGGTATCTTCGAATACTCACAGAATGATATGCTCAGTGATTTGATCTTGCTGGCACACGGTCTCACATCTGATGCAGACTCGCTCGACTTTGAGATCGTGCGCTTCAACGATGACGGAATCTCGAATCGAACCATCTATGTAAGGCTCCCTGGTGGTGATGTCTGGGCTGACAGCGTAGCGCGCATGAGACTCTTCCCGGACGACAGGCTGCTCTTTCGACACGTCCCTCAGTATCATCAGACCGCTCAGGTATCCGTGGTTGGAGAGGTTGTATATCCGGGTGTCTATCCGATAATCGAGGACAGCACACGATTGAGCGAGATTATTGAGAGAGCCGGCGGGCTGAATGAGAATGCATCGCTGTCTGAGGCATGGATGGACCGCGCTGGCTATGAATCGCTCGAAGAGGCTGACTTCGAGAGAAGGCTGAAGTTATCCGAGGATAAGCGAGACGATGTCGAGCAAGAGTATCTCAAGTTTCAGTCCACAGGTCGACCGGGAAGAGTCTCTGTAGATTTTCAGCGTCTCCTCGTGGACAAAGATGGGGCATATGATATCGTACTGAAGGATGGCGACCGCATACAGATACCGAGTCTCAGCAGAACCGTTCGAGTCATCGGCAGAGTGATCCGTCCCGGGCTTGTCGAGTATTCTCCCAACAAGGATTTCAAGTATTACATTGAGCAATCGGGTGGGTATGGGTGGAAAGCCAACAAGGGAAGGGTCCGAGTCATCAAAGCATCATCAAGGGCAATAGTAGAATCGTCGGGGGACATTCCAATCGAGGTTGGGGATGCCATCGTCGTGCCGGAGAGCGTCGATCGTGATTGGTGGGGAACCATCAAGGATGTAGGCACATTTCTGGCCAACATTGCGACGGTATACATTGTGATCGACCAGGTTATCAAGTGAGATGGACGTGACGAGATTCACACTCTGGGACTATGTGCGTGCAGTTGTCAACCGACGACGGCTGATCTTCCTCAATGTGATCGGTGTGATGATAATCTCGATCTCCGTCTCATGGATGATGCCCAAGTGGTACAAGGCGAGAGCTTTGATACTTCCCCCTGAAGAACAGGGCAATCTCGCCGGTTTGATTGGAAACACCGGGCTGGCAGGAATTGCTGCTACTGCAGGGAGTTTTGCGCTCCCGGTACTTGCCTCGGAATCCGACGTGATGGCTACAATGCTCAAAAGTCGAACTGTTCTCGATGCGGTCATCGACAGTTTTGATCTCACGAAAGTCTATGAGGCAACGACGAGAGAAAGCACTCGTCTCAGGATGTTGTACAATCTGAACGTCGACGTTGGATCGGACGGTGTCATAAAGCTGGAATATATGGATAAAGACAGCATTCGTTGCGCAGCTATAGCGAATGCGCTCATCAAGTCGATGGATTGGGTCAGATCAGAGTTGTCTGTCCAGCGTGCGCGTGAAACCCGCATGTTCGTGCAACAGAAGCTGGCTGAGACGGAGGAGGACATCGCCAAAGCGGAAGATTCATTAACCGCATTTCAGCGGAAGTACAAGATTATTGCGCCGGAAGTACAGGCGACCGCTACAATACAAGCTGCCGCCAATCTTAGGGCCGAAATGATCCTCAAAGAAATCGAACTGGACGCTCTCCGGGCAACTCACAGTGAGAACCATCCCAATGTTATTCTCATTGAAAACGCGATTGCCAAGATCTCCGAAAAGATCACTGAGCTCGAGAGTGGACTGGTCGGGCTTTCAGATTCAAGCGCACAGTATCTTTCGATACCGTTTTCAAACGTCCCTGATCTCACCTTGAAATACGGGCAGCTTGTCAGAAACCTGAAGATTCATGAGACCGTGTTCCAGGTGTTAACACAGCAACTTGAACAAGCAAAGATTCAGGAAACGAGGGAGACGCCAACAGTTTCGGTTCTTGACTGGGCGGTGCCACCTGCCTATAAGTTCAAGCCAAAGAAGGCAAGAATAGGGCTGACTGCCGGATTCCTCGCGCTGATCGCGACTCTCTTATGGATATTTCTGAAAGAGCTCTGGCTCTCACAACGGCTCGCAAATAATGATGCATATAGAAATCTCTTGAGCATTTCCAATACATTGAAACGTGACTTCTTCGGGTTTAGAGGCAGGAAGGTTAGAGAGGACGATGACTAATATAGGTTTGATCGGTGCCGGTGCATGGGGCAAACATCTGCTCAGAAACTTTGCGAATCTTCCAACATGCAACGTCAAGATTGTTTGCGATGTCAGCGAGAAAGTACGAGCTTATGTATCCAACACCTATCCAGATATTGAAGTCGTGTCGGAATTCGACAAGATTGTTGCTGATCCGAGTATAGATGCAGTAGTGATAGCAACGACACCAGTGACGCATTTTGATCTCTCCAGGCGGGCTCTGGAGGCGGGGAAGGATGTTTTTGTTGAGAAACCACTGGTGCTGGAAGTGAGTGAAGGCAGGAAGCTCGTTGAACTCGCAGAGAAGACCGGGAAACTTGTCATGGTAGGGCATATCATGGTCTATCATCCGGCGATTCTGAAGCTGAAAGAATTGATCGATTCGGGTGAGCTGGGTGAGATATTCTATCTGTACAGCGCAAGGCTTAACCTCGGGAAAGTACGCGATATCGAGAACGCATTGTGGAGTTTTGCTCCGCATGACATATCAGTGGCACTTTTTCTGCTCAACAAGGAGCCTGTCAGTGTAACCGCGGTTGCACGATCGTATCTTCAGAAGGAGAAGGGGATCGAGGATGTGTCATTCATGACGATGCTGTTCAAAGAAGGAGAGATGGCGAATATCCACGTCTCCTGGCTCGATCCCAATAAAGTCCGGAAGCTGACGGTAGTTGGCTCGAAGAAGATGGTTGTGCTGGATGATACCGAGGCATCCGAGAAGATCAGAATATACGACAAAGGAGTTGACAAAGGACTGGATTATCAGACCTACGGCGAGTATCTGTCGCTGCGTACGGGTGACATAATCATCCCGAAAGTCGATAGCTCGGAACCTTTGCGAAGCGAATGTTTACACTTTATTGATTGTGTTGAGAAGCGCAACCGTCCTCGATCAGATGGCGCGGAGGGATTGAAAGTTCTGAAGATTCTTGCCGCTGCTCAGAAATCCATCGATGACGGGGGTGTACCTGTGAAATTATGAGAGGACCAGATGACTGAACATATCTCACCTACTGCGAAGATTGGAAGCGATACGGTCTTCGGTAGGTTTTGTGTGGTTGATGACAACGTGACGATCGGCGCCAGGTGTCAGGTAGGCCACAATGTCGTAATTCATGCCGGAAGCATCATCGGCTCAAATGTCAGAATTGACGATGGCACTGTTATCGGCAAGCTGCCCATGCGCGCCGCGAATTCAGCGGTGACCAAAGAGCAGGAACTCCCCGCGGCACACATTGGCGACAACTGCATTATTGGGACCAACGTTGTTATCTATGCTGGCTCCGTGATCGGCAATAAAGTGCTCGTTGCGGATCTGTCGACAGTCCGAGAAAATGTCTCGATCGGCGATTTTACGATTGTCGGCAGGGGTGTTGCCATCGAAAACTTCTGTAAGATCGGCTCCTACTGCAAGCTCGAAACGAATGTGTACATTACGGCATATTCGGAAGTTGAGGACAGAGTGTTCATTGCTCCCTGCGTCGCGACTTCCAACGACAATTTCGTCGGTCGCACTAAAGAGAGATTCAAACATTTCAAGGGAGTGACTATCAGAAAGGGCGGACGGATCGGTGTCAGTGCGACGATTCTCCCGGGAAAAGTCATCGGTGAGGATACGCTGGTCGCCGCCGGCGCACTCGTAACTTCCGATGCTCCCCCGCGCAAGATTGTCGCTGGTGTGCCGGCAAAAGTGTTCCGCGACGTACCTCCTGAGCAGCTTCTGGAGAATCAGGAATAGAAAGGATACGATATGCAGGTTCCACTGCTCGATTTGAATAGACAGTACAAGACCATCAAGAAAGAGATCGATGAGGCAGTGCTGACCGTCCTCGAACACTGTAAGTTCATCGGTGGTCCGGAATTGAAGAAGCTCGAAGAAGAGATTGCGTCCTTCTGCGGAGTGAAGTATGGTATTGGTGTCAACTCCGGTACGGATGCTCTTCTTATTGCGCTGAGGGCTTGCGGTGTCGGGTCTGGCGATGAAGTGATTACAACTACGTTCTCATTCTTCGCATCAGCTGGCGTGATATCGCGACTCGGCGCCCGTCCGGTTTTCGTGGATATAAATGCTGACGATTACAACATGGATTTCACCAAACTGGAGGCCGCGATCACTCCGAGGACCAAAGTCGTCATGCCGGTTCATCTGTTTGGGCAGTGCGCTGACATGACCCCGATTCTTGATATCTGCAGGAAGCACAAACTTATGGTTGTCGAGGATGCAGCCCAGGCTCTTTCGGCTGCATACAAAGGGAAAATGGCGGGATCGGTTGGTGATTTCGGATGTTTTTCTTTCTTCCCGTCGAAAAACCTCGGTGCATCGGGTGATGCCGGGATGATTGTCTCGGACAGACTTCAGGAAGAGGAGTTCACCCGAACACTCCGCGTACACGGTGCCAAACCGAAGTACTATCACTCCCACATCGGTTACAACAGCCGGCTTGACACTATTCAGGCCGCCATTCTGTTAGTGAAGTTGAAGCATCTATCGCAATGGTCGGAGAAACGCAGGGAGCACGCGGCAATTTACGATGAGGCATTTGCAGGGATCAGTCAAGTGAAGACACCGCACATTCTGGATGGCAACTATCATATATATAATCAGTATACGATAGCCGTTCCTGGCAGAGACAAGCTCCGCGATCATCTCCGCGAAAAGAAGATAGGCTGTGAGATGTACTACCCTGTGCCACTTCACGCGCAGGAATGTTACAAGGATCTTGGATATGCCGATGGCTCACTTCCGGTGGCCGAGAAAGCCGCGAAAGAGGTTATTTCGCTGCCCATATACCCGGAATTGACCGCGGATGAGCAGCAGTTTGTCATCGAAACCGTGAATGCGTTTTACGGTTAAGTGTCCGCGAATCGGCGAGGCGATTGAGCCGTCATATAGAATGGCATCAGGATATCCGACGGGTGCGGCGGGAGTTTCAGTCCTCCGCACCTTTAGTTTTGTAGCATGAGAATCTGTTGGACTGAGCTACGTGGTCAGTGACTATGTTCGTTAAGGACAGCATAAACACATTCCTCCTGAGATGCGCAGTCTATGGATTAGCGTTCTGGGTCTCTATTATTGTTTCCAACCTTGGGCAGGAGGTCAAGGGCGAGGTTGCCATCGTATTCATGATGACGGACGTCGTGCGCCTCGTGTCGCTGATGGGATTCGATGCTGCGGCGGTTTACTACCTCAGACGCAAGAAATATGACTATGATACGGTCGCGCGGACTCTCAATCTGGTAGCTCCGTTGATGTTCCTTGGCTGGTCGCTGATCCTGTTCCCTCTGTTCTACTGGCTGCACTCCTCTGGACTGTTCGGCAATGTCGACTTCAAATATATAGCCGCATGTTTCGTGATAGCGCCGTTCGGTTCGCTGATGGACATTCAAATCAATATCTTCAATGGTTCCGGTGAAATCAGGCGCGGGAATGTGATCAGCTTTCTATTCAATGTGTGGTATCTGGCCACACTGGCTGTGATTACATTCGTGTTCTTCGAGGGTACATGGGGTGTGCTTGCAGCATATACCTTCGCATTCGCAATGTCAGCTCTGCTTGGCGTGGCGATGAACTGGAAACGCAGCCGAAGCAGACGCGGTTTTGAGTGGAATCCTGCGCTTGTGAAGGACCTTGCGAGTTGGGGGGCTCGAAGCCAGGCAGGGGCGCTTGCGCGGAAGATAGCAAGCAGAACAGACCTGCTATTGGCGAACTACTATATTACTGTGGCGAGCGCAGGGGTCTATTCCGTTGCTCTCAACTGGGCTGAGTTGTCGCTCTTCATTCCATTCGTACTGCATTACGTGCTCTTTCCCCATGTCTCCGGGCGAGACAAAGAGTCATCTATTCGACTGACCAACAGAGTTGCTCGACTATCAGCCGCAGTGTTGGTACTTATCGGTATCTCCGTATGCGTGATATTTCCATATATGGAAAAGATCCTGTACAAGCCCGATTACTCGGGCGCTATTTATCCGCTAATGATTGTCATGCCTGGTGTGATTTCGATGGGGCTGTTCAAGATCATCATGGGGGGGCTCGATGGTCTCGGGAGGCCACAGTATGGCACTTACGCTTCATTTGGAGCGCTTGTAAGCACGATCGTTCTCAATGTGTTGCTGATACCGCGCTTTGGCCTAATAGGGGCCGCGTCTGCAACATCTCTCACCGGGCTTGTGGCATTCTCTATAGTGGGACTCTATTATCGGCATCTCTCTTCGGCTGGATGGTCGGACTTTCTTTTTGTCAAGTTGAATGATATCGTGGCAGTGTATGAGTCTGTGAAGTCCGTAATAGTGGGTTTCAGGAGGAAAAACTGAAGTGAGATTAGTACTGCTGGCATCGGCCAGGAGCGTCCACACGCGGAAATGGTACTCACAGCTGCGGAAAGCCGGAGTCGACGTACACTTGATTACCGCCGCGCCATTCCGTGACGATAGCGTAGAGCAGATTGTAGTTGAGACCGGCATATTCGGCAAACTGGGCTACATTGTGAATGCCGGCAAGGTCAGACGCCTGATTCGAGACATGGAACCGGATATTGTGCATGCGTACTATGCCTCTGGCTACGGCTGGTGGGGAGCGAGGTCGCGCTGTCATCCTCTTCTGGTATCGGTTTGGGGGAGCGATATTACAGTCGATGCACAAAGGTCCTGCGGCGTGCGGCAGTCAACAAAGTACGCTCTCAATCGTGCCGATGTGATCTGCGCGACAAGCCGGTACCTTGCTGACTCGACTCTGGGACTGTTTCCGAACGTCGCGCCGAAAGTGAAACTCCTCCCGTTTGGTGTAGATATGAACTTGTTCACAACCCTGCCGGTCCGCCGATTCGAGAAAGTTTCCCTGGTGTTTGGCGCAGCCAAGTTCCTCGGTCATGTGTATGGCTTCGATCTGCTCCTCCACGCATTCAGGGATGTGTTGACGAGTCTGCCTGCTGCCAGATTGAAGATCGCTGGTGATGGGCCGGCGTATCGCGATCTCGTCGACCTGTCTCGAAGTCTTGGACTTTCGGATAGCGTAGAGTTTCTCGGCTACGTGCCTCAGGAGCACATGCCTGCATTCCTGAATTCGATCGATATTTTTGTGATGCCGTCGCGCGAGGAGGCATTCGGAGTGTCGGCGGTCGAGGCACTGGCATGCGGTGTGCCGGTCATCGGATCGAGGGTCGGCGGAATCGTAGAGGTGTTGAACCACGGCGACTGCGGAATCCTTGTTGATTCAGAGAATGTGAAAGCCCTTTTGGATGCTATGCTCTCGCTGGCAGGCGATCATGAGATGCGTATGCGGCTGTCGGAGAAAGGTCGGGAGCATGTTGTGGCGAACTACGATATTGGCGAATGCACTTCGATGCAGATTGACATATATGAGAAACTGCTCGCAGGTGGATATTCGAATCGCAAATGATAAATCGATTATCGTTTGCCTGGCTGATTTGATCTGTTAAATTGTCTGCTAATTAGCGAGAGAGCAAATGAAAGACAAGTATATTCCATTCTATCGCACTCCGATTACCGCGAAGCAGATAAAAGCTGTGGTGGGTACGCTCAAGAGCGGCTGGCTTACAACCGGACCAGCGGTTCATATGTTTGAAGAGAAGGTGTCGGAGTATCTCGGCGCAAAGTACGCTATTGGAGTCAGTTCCTGCACAGCCGGCCTGCACCTCGCGCTTCTGGCAGCGGGAGTGGGGCCGGGCGACGAGGTGATCACGACTCCATATACTTTCATAGCGTCGATTGAAGCGATTGTACACTGCGGCGCGATACCCGTATTTGCGGACATCGATCCGGAGACATTTAACCTATCAGCCTCGGAAGCAGAGAAGAAAATCACGCGGAAAACTAAAGCGATTATGCCAGTGCACATCGCCGGTTTGCCATGCGATATTCCTGCATTCGAAAGACTATCTCGCAAATACAAGATCCGACTGGTGCATGATGCTGCACACGCAATCGGATCTGCCCACAAGGGTCGCAAGATTGGAGCGACTCCCGACATTACCAGTTTCAGCTTCTATGCCACGAAGAATATAACAACCGGGGAAGGGGGCATGGTCACAACCTCGAACAAAGAATGGGCTGAATCGATCAGAATCCTGAGCCTTCACGGTATGGACAGGCATGCATGGAAACGCTACAGGAAGTCGGGCAACTGGTATTACGAAGTCACGAAGCTCGGATACAAGTACAATCTTGCGGACCTGAATGCGCGATTGGGGCTTGCGCAGTTTGATGAATTCGAGAAGATGCAGAGAATGAGGATTCGTGCGGCTCACTGGTACGATGATGCTTTGGCAGACATCGAAGAGGTGATCCTGCCTCCACGCGATGCGGAAAGCGATCACGCATGGCATCTTTATATCATTCGAATCAGTTGTCAGAAACTGTCCATCGGAAGAGATCAAGTAATCGAGCGTTTGACAGAACTCGGTGTCGGCACGAGCGTGCACTTCATTCCTGTTTTCATGCACCCTTATTATCGCAAGCAGTACAAGCTCAAGTCGCGTGATTATCCTCGATCTGCTGACGTTTACAAGAGTGTTATCACTCTGCCGCTGTTTCCGGGTATCCGAAAGAGTGAAGTCGCTGAGGTGGCACGCAGGCTCAAAATCGTCCTTGCCGGTGCCAAGCGAAGATGAACCGTGTATTCGATATAGTATTCTCACTGCTGATCCTGCTTATAACGCTCCCTCTCACGATTCCGATAGCACTTGCAGTGTTGCTTACTTCACAAGGACCGATCTTCTTTGTCCAGGAGAGAGTCGGTTGTGGAGGCAAGTCTTTCAATCTGTATAAGTTCAGATCCATGCTCCGCGATGATGACAAAGTCGGCCTTCAACTCACACTCAAAGACGATAGCAGAGTAACGCTGATTGGTCGTTTTCTGAGGCGATTCAAGCTCGACGAACTTCCCCAATTCCTCAATGTGGCCGCGGGGACTATGGCTGTAATCGGTCCAAGGCCGGAGGTGCCTAAATATGTTGCCTCATATAGCCCTCAGATGCGGGAGGTATTTGACTACAAGCCGGGTTTGACCGATCCTGCTTCTATCAAGTTCAGGGACGAACCGGCTCTGCTCGCTCATGCGGAAAATCCGGAGAGGCTCTATATCGAGCAGATTCTCCCTGAGAAGGTCCGCCTCAGTATCGAGTACCAGAGGACCCGGACCGCAGCTTCTGATTTCGGCATCATCTGCCAAACGGTTGCAATTATGTTCGGCCGTTGAAGTTATACTGTTGCGCTCAATTGGAATGTAACTTATCTTCCGCACATGCTAGAGAATCTCCGAACACGTATGCC
>JAHJOQ010000115.1 GCA_018820315.1 Candidatus Zixiibacteriota bacterium
CGAAAGGTCTCTTCGGGTCTCCGTCACCCCAATTACCGTGCAATCCATGATGCACGTATCTCGCGAGCAGTCCTTTTCCTGTACCAGTCGGCCCAACCAACAAGAGTGGCACGGCGTTTTCCTCTGATCGATTGGCCTCGATATATTCCTTCAGTTCCAGCCACCAGCGATTGCCGATGACTCTGTACTGCTCAGCTAACTCATCTATCTCGCGATTCGTCTGCCGATTCTTGACCACCACATTCTTCTTTGTAACGTCTTCACTCATATTCAGTATTTCCTTCGCGGGCAGATCCGCCCTCGATTCAATCATCAATGAGCCTTCATTGCCCGCACAATATACGACGAACCACGTGATCCAACAAGATATTCGAGATAGGCTGGACGCGCTTCGAAGCCGCGCAGGCAGTCAAGGACTGGAATGTAAGTGGCTCAGGATAATGTCCAGAGGGAAACGAGGCAAGAAACGCAGGGCGACAGACTACTGAAACTGATCAGCAGTCAGTTGCACCCACATCTTGCGCTGGCGAGACCAGTGGGGAACAGAGGCAATGGGGCGGACGTCTCTCTCGCGGATCGGGTCTCGGCCCCTGACTGTGCGTGGTAGGAACAGAATCGCTTCCTGGATGTCAGGAGCAAGGTTGAGCAGGCCCATTATCTGTGTGATCCGAGCGCGGGTCACCTGGCCGAGTCGTGCCAGATCAGCATAGTCTTGCACTTCGCCTCTACGGATCAGACCATCAAAACGGTTCGCCAGTGCCATCAGCTTCGAAATGCGCGGTACGTTGCCGGGCTCGGCGCTATGGGCTTCTTGCCGTTGAGTGCTGCAACTGCCTCGCTTGTTCTTGCGCTTGAGTGTGAAGGAGACCTGCAGTTGACTCAGGCCGGCTCCCGTTGCTTCGTGCAGATGGTTTCTCATACGGCTTTCCGCTCTTGGTTACAGTGCTTGGAGGTGCACAGCATCTTGATGCCTGACGAACGAAACGTAACCGTGACATTGCCATCTCTACCATCGTAATCCACTCGTTCAATCAGGAGGCGGATGATGCGGGACTGTTCTCGAGGTGTCAGTGACTCCCAGACTGGATCAAAGCCTGATAGCGCCTGGGTCAAATCGTACTCGTCGACAGTTTCTCTCTGAATAGAGATTAGCTCTTCGCGGATGGCGGTCGAACGCTGTTCCAGTGCGCGAATCTGATCTTGTAGATCCGCAAGCTGATCGGCGATCGCGACTTCTCCTGAAGCAGCCGAAGAAGATACACCGACCAGCTTTCTAACTCTTGCACTTAACCGTTTCAGCTCACGGTTAGAGCTTCGCTGTTCGGTCTCCAGCTCGGCTCTGCGCTTAACGCTGTCCGCTTGGACTCTGGCCAGTGTCTCTGCTATGATGGTTTCGTCTCTTCCGATGCCTCTGATGTGTTCGATAATCGCACTCTCGACCTCCTGAGCATTCACCGACTTAGTCGGGCAGGACGACCATCCGCGCTGTTGAGCATTCAGGCAGACGTAATATCGATACCGCTTGTTCTTTCTCTGTGTGTACGCGTGGATCATGCCTGTGCCGCACGGCACGCAATAGAGTAGTCCCTTCAGGAGCGCCCCGTATCTGTTTCGTACGTCTTTGCCACCCGTTCGGCCATTCCGCCGCAGCGTATCCTGGACCCGCTGCCAGATGTCGGCGTCTAGGATCGCATCGTGCTCGCCTTCGTAGATCGTTCCCTTGTAGTCGACCTTGCCAAGGTATGTCACATTGCTGAGCAGCCTAAAGAGGCTGTTCTTGGTGAACGGTTTCCCGCCACGTTCCCGGCCTTTCTTGGTGATCAGCCGCTTGGTCCGCCATCCCCTACGCTCGAGTTCTTGCACAACTAGGATCAGCGAATGGTACTCGAGGTAGAGCTCGTAAATAGCCCGCACCTGCGCTGCTTCATCCTCGTCAATGACCAGCCTGCCGCGTTCGCGGTCAACATCATATCCAAGGACGGGCTGGCTTCCGATCCATTTACCCTTCCGGCGTGCCGCTGACATCTTGTCGCGGGTGCGCTCTGAGATGATCTCCCTTTCGAACTGAGCGAAAGAGAGCAGAATATTAAGAGTGAGCCGTCCCATGGAGCTCGTCGTATTGAACTGCTGGGTAACCGAGACGAAGCTGACGCCATGCTTGTTGAAGAGCTCCATCATACGTGCGAAGTCCAGCAGACTCCTGCTGAGACGATCCACCTTGTAGACCACCACACAGTCGATTTCATCCGCTTCGATATCGGATAGAAGGCGCTGA
>JAHJOQ010000116.1 GCA_018820315.1 Candidatus Zixiibacteriota bacterium
AGCGTCTTGTCTTCGCCTACCTGCTCCGAACGGATAACTGGCTGTCTCTTGAATGGTATGGGCAGACGGGCAGTGATTCTGGAAGAGACATTTGGGGGATCAGGGAACGGGATGGGCATACCCAAGGGCAGAAGGTTTGTGTCCAATGCGCAAACCGGCAGTCCCTTGTCTACAAGAAAGTACAAGAGGACCTTGGGAAGATTCTTGGCGGGCCAAACGGGAAACCGGACGCTTTTATTGTTGTTGCTGGTGGTTTGGTATCTGCAGCACTGAGAGATAAAACCAAAAAGCTCTGCGAACAGAAACGAATCTACACGAACGAAATTTGGGCAGGACCGGAATTTGAAGAACGGCTAAGAGCAAAGACTGAGTCTTTGTTTAAGCGGTTCATCAATGGTGAAAAGTTTCCAGATACCCTGACTGAACTTCGCATATTTGCAGAAGCAATTACCCCCCAATCCGATGATGAAATTCTTGCCCTAATGGCCGGACTTTTCGACAGACCTGCTTTTTATACCCCATTCCATCAAGAGAGTTCGATCCCAGCATTCAAGAAGGCGATCACCGACACTATCGAGGCTCTGAACACCGGAGTACATCGCCTTAGAGATGGAACCGAAATCCGTCGCATCCCAAGCAGACACGCAATTCAATCAGCGGAGATTAAAAGAATGTTGTCGCAGATTGAACGAATGCTTGGGGAACTCCGCGCCAAGTACGATGAAGGAATCAAGAATGGAGATATCCGCCCCTGTGGATGCAATGTTCCGGACTGCCCTGTCTTTTTCGTTTCCCCTCACGCTGCAAGCGAAATGGACCGCCTTCGTGAAGAAATTCTGGAGACCTTTCGCAGGCTATATCCCGCTTTTGATGTGAGGCTCGGATGGAGGCATAGGGATTGATGGCCGATTGGTACTACAGCCCGGACCACGGGCAGCTCTGTCAGGTCATCGAAGCCCAGACGCTCTGGGGCGAGACGACCTGCCGCGTATGGCTGCCCGGGCGCGACTCCGTGGTCCGCATCCCAGCATCTCGGCTCAAACCGATTGAGAGTGCTGGCACCACCTCGCCGGAAAACATCGCATACATCGCCGCTGCCGCGCGGGTAGCCGACGCCCTGACCCAGGACGTCCTGCTCGCGCCCATCGAGTCCTCCGTAATCCCGCTGCCGCACCAGATCCGTGCTTTATCCCGCGCCATCGCCAACGACCGGGTGCGCTATCTCCTGGCGGACGAAGTCGGCTTGGGCAAGACCATCGAGGCCGGGCTCATCATGCGGGAACTCAAACTTCGAGGGCTGGTCAAGCGGACGCTGGTCATCGCCCCGAAGGGGCTGGTGAGCCAGTGGGTCAGCGAGATGCGCTTTCATTTCGGGGAGACCTTCCAGCTCGTGCTCCCCGAGGACATCAAGACACTGAAACGGATCGTCCCGGTGACGGGCACGGGAAACGGCGAGAAGGGCAATCACGACCCGGAGGTTCTGCCCGCCAACGCCTGGCAGATGTTCTCCCAGGTGGTCGTGCCGATGGATTCGGTCAAGCCCCTGGACAAGCGCCGCGGCTGGAGCGCGGCTCAGGTGAGCGAGCACAATCGCGAACGGTTCGAGGATCTGATCTCCGCCGGCTGGGACCTGGTCATCGTGGACGAAGCGCACCGACTCGGCGGCGGCACCGACCAAGTGGCCCGCTTCAAACTGGGCCAGGGACTCTCCGAGGCCGCGCCATATTTCCTGATGCTTTCGGCCACCCCGCACCAGGGCAAGACCGACGCCTTTCATCGGCTGGTTTCCCTGATCGACGCCCAGGAGTTCCCGGATATCAGCAGCGTCACCCGCGAGCGGGTCCAGCCGCATGTTATCCGCACCGAGAAACGCCGCGCCATCGATGCCAATGGAAATCCGCTGTTCAAGCCCCGGCACACACAGCTTGCTCCGGTCTCCTGGGAGGAGCGTCACCGCAGTCAACAGCTCCTCTACGAGGCGGTCACGGAATACGTCCGCGAAGGCTACAACCAGGCCATGAGGGAGAAGCGGAGCTACATCGGCTTTCTTATGATCCTGATGCAGCGCCTGGTGGTCTCCAGCACGAGTGCCATCCGCACCACGCTCGAAAGGCGGCTCGAAGCGCTCGCCGCACCCCAGGAACAACTGACCCTGTTCCCGCTCACCTCCGAGGAGGAATGGGCGGACCTGGACGGCCAGGAGCAGATCGACGTGTTGCTTCGCACCCGCCTCAAGGCGCTCAAAAACGAGCGCGCCGAGGTCAAGCTGTTGCTGGAGGCCGCGGCTCGCTGTGAGCAGATCGGACCGGATGCCAAGGCCGAGGCGCTGCTCGACTGGCTCTACCGCCTCCAGTCCGAAGAGGGCGACCCGGAGCTCAAGACGCTGGTGTTTACCGAATTCGTGCCCACCCAGGAGATGCTACGGCGATTCCTGGCCGAGCGCGGTTTCCCGGTCGTCTGCCTGAACGGCTCCATGGACATGGAGGAGCGCAAGCGGGTCCAGGAGGCATTCGCCAAGGAAGCCCGCATCCTAATCTCCACCGAGGCAGGCGGGGAGGGTTTGAACCTCCAGTTTTGCCACGTGGTGATCAACTACGACATCCCCTGGAATCCGATGCGTCTCGAACAGCGGATCGGCCGGGTGGACCGTATCGGGCAGACCCACGCGGTTCGCGCGGTCAACTTCGTCTTCGAGGACTCGGTGGAGCACCGGGTCCGTGAGGTACTGGAGCAGAAACTCGCCGTCATCTTCGAGGAATTCGGCATCGACAAAACCGGCGACGTCCTCGACTCGGCCCAGGCGGGCCACATGTTCGACGAGATGTATGTCGAGGCGATCCTCAATCCCGAAAAGGTAGAGGACTCCGTAGAGAGCGTGGTTGCCCGCCTGCAGGAGCAGGCTCGCGACGCGCGCACGACCGCATCCGTGCTCGGCGCGACCGAGGACCTGGAACCCGGCGAAGCCCAGCGGCTGCTGACCCACCCTTTGCCGCATTGGGTAGAGCGCATGACCGTGAGCTACCTGAAGGCGCATGGCGGGCAGGCCGAGAGGAGAAGCCAAAGCTGGAACCTTACCTGGCCCGACGGCGAGACCTATGAGAATGTGGTCTTCACAGGCAAGGAAGCCGAAAGGCTTCCGGCCGCCCGGCACCTGACCCTGGAAGAACCCAAAGTCCGTGGTCTGGCCATGCGGCTGCCTCGCTTTGCGCCGGGCCAGCCGGTCCCAATTGTATCGATACCGGGTCTCTCCGTGGAGGTCCAGGGAGTCTGGTCCTTGTGGCGAATCGCGATTGCCACCATGGAGTGGAACCGTCGAAGGATTATGCCTCTCTTTTTGGCCGACAACGGCATGGTCTATATGCCGACGGCCAGACACGTGTGGGATCAGCTTCTCGCGGCAAGCACTCAGGTCCGGTCCGTCCTTGACACAGAGGTCTCACACGCAGCCTTCACTAAGTTGCAGAACGCCGCGGAGGAACACGGAAAGCCTATCTACGAAGCGCTCGTGCAAGAGCACCGGGGCCGCATCGCACGCGAGCGCGAGAAGGCCAACTACGCCTTTGCAGCCCGCCGCAGGACCGTCGAGCGGATCGGTCTGCCCCAGGTCCGCAACTATCGACTGAATCTTCTGGCCCAAGAAGAGCGGAGCTTCCAAGAGCAGCTCGATCAGAAGGCCCATGCCTATCCCGAAATGGTGCCGCTGCTTGTGATTCGGGTGGAGGGCGGTGGCCATGAGTAGCTGGCGCGATCAAATCCTGAAGGAATTCACCCCGAAGGTTGCCCGACTCACCTTGGTGGCCGATCCGGACGGACTTCTCCTTGAAGAAGGGATTCTCGAAGGCGTCCGCGAACGTGGATTCGAGCTGATCCCGTTCGAAGACCACATCGCGTTCCGCTACGCCTATGAATCGAAGTTTCGCTCCCGCTGGGACCGCGGCGAGCACACCGACCTCGTTGTCGTATTGCGCTCGCAAGCCAGCGATCTCAGTGGATTGCCATTCGACCTCCTTCAGGCTGGCCGCAGGCTTTCGTTCAACCTCGGTGACATCTTCCCGAATCTCAGCTACCCGGTCGTGACCGCCCTGGATCGCGGGGACCTCGATGCCTTGTATGAGGCGCAAAAGAGACATGCACCCGGCCAATTGGGTGACAACGCCACCAAGGAGTTCGTCCTCCGGCACGTTTTTGAAATTGCGCCCGAGCTGATCAAACAGCCGTCGGACCTCTTGCGGGTGCTGCTCCGCCGTCACTACCGCGGCCAGCGAATACCTGCGGCGCTCGATGAGCGATTCATCGAACTCCTGCGGCAGAACTCTCAATTCGACGAATGGCCGCTGGAGAAGTTGGTGGCGGACCGAGAGGCTTTCTTCACGTTCCTCCAGGAGCGATGGCCGATCTTCCTTGACCGTGAAGCAGCCAAAGGGACGTCCGGCGTTCGTGAGGATGAGAATCCCTACGGTCTTTCCATTGAGGGACCTGTCGAACTACCCTTCGATCACCATGACATCCGGGTCTACATCGACAACCTGTTCGTCGAGGGGTTGCTGCACTCAATTCCACACGAGCATGCGGACACATTGTCCAGAGCTTGGGTAGGCATCGGCGTTCGAACCGCTCCCATGGAGGACAGGTCCCGTCGCTTGGGCAAGCTCATCGACAGCCTGCAGGCATCCATTCCGGCCGAGGACGCGAAGCACACGGACTGGTTCCACTTTGCCCGTGGATGGGCGGAGACGATCCTGTTGGCGAACGAGCAGGCCGAAGCCATTCCCGAACCGACAGGCGAACGCATCAAGAACTTGCAGGCGCAAGTGGATGCCGGTTTCGCAGGTTGGCTCTTGAAGCGATATGCAGGCCTGATCAACCTGCCACCCGTACCGCCGGTGATGCTGCATCACCTCCCGCGCTTTCTTGCCCGCCAAATGGGAGAGGACCGCAACTCCAAGATCGCACTGATCGTGGTGGACGGCCTGGCCATGGATCAGTGGTTGGTGATCCGTGGCGCGCTCGCGTCAAAGAAGCCCGGCTTCCGGTTCTGTGACCAGGCTGTCTTTGCGTGGATTCCAACACTTACTTCCGTTTCGCGTCAGGCTGCCTTTGCAGGGAAGCCACCCATTTACTTCCCGAACAGCATCTATACCACAGACAAAGAACCGGCGCTGTGGATACAATTCTGGGTGGACCGAGGGCTCACGCCAAACGAGGTCGTCTACATCAAGGGGCTGGGCGATGGCGGTCTGGAAGCCGTTTCCGAAGCGCTTTCTCATCCTAAGGCAAGGGTCGCCGGAATGGTCGTGGACAAGGTCGACAAGATCATGCACGGGATGGAAATGGGCACCGCCGGGATGCACAACCAGGTGGGCCAGTGGGTCAAGCAGCCGTACCTGAACACACTCCTAGATCTGCTCTTGGATCGGGGCTTCCGTGTCTATTTGACTTCAGATCACGGCAACATCGAGGCGGAAGGCTGTGGCCGTCCGGCGGAGGGGGCTGTTGCAGACCTGCGCGGTGAACGCGTCCGAGTTTATCCCGATGTGGCCCTCCGCCGCAAGGTAAAGGAACAGTTTCCAAGCGCACTGGAATGGGACCCCGTTGGTCTTCCGGAAGACTACCTTGCTCTCCTGGCTCCTGCACGGCAGGCGTTTGTCCCAGAGAAGCAGCGCACCGTCAGTCACGGTGGCGTGTCGGTCGAAGAGCTCATCGTCCCTCTGGTTCAAATCGAGAGGAATGGCGAATGAGAACGAGTAGATTCTCTCAGATTGGTCTTGACCGCCTCGTTCGTCTTGCTTGGCTTGAGAAAGTCGCGTCTCTTGCGTTGGCCGGGAACGACGTTAAGACCATTAAGGCGATTTTGCAGGAAGAACTGAAGGAATCGTTTCGGTCTCAAAGAACTGATGTGCGTGGTTCGATAGATAAAACAATCACCATTCTTCTTAGGCTATGGCTGACAATTCCGACCGAACTCGAGATGTTACGTGAGGAGGGTCTCGGACAGATCAGGCGTCTTGCTCAACAAGATCACATTGCCGTCCATTGGGGCATGACGATGGCCGTTTATCCTTTCTGGTCGGCCGTAGCGACCCAGGTTGGGCGTCTTCTGAAACTGCAAGGCTCCGCATCTGCAACCCATGTCCAACGGCGCGTCCGTGAGCAATATGGAGAAAGGGAAACCGTTTCTCGGCGAACTCGTTATGTCTTGCGTTCGTACTTGGACTGGGGCGTGCTTCTGGAGACCGGTAAGAAGGGAATCTACACCGCAGGACCAGCGCTGGCCGTTGATGATTCCTGCTTGATCGCCTGGCTGATCGAAGCGTCCCTCCGTGCCCGCGCCAACGGTTCGGCCACACTGAAAGATCTGATCGATAGCCCAACCCTGTTCCCATTCCGGATCAAGCCGGTCCACGCCGAAAGCCTTAGAGCAGCTTGCCCCAGACTCGACATTATTCCGCGCGGACTGCATGACGACCTTGTCATGCTGCAAAAATAGATAACCAAAGGATATATGCCATAACACATATTCAAAGTCGAAGTTCAAGGCCTTGAAGTACAATTCCGGCTTTCCGGGGAAGTCCAGTTCGCTGGAGGATGACCGTAACTCCATACGCCAGTGCTTTCACTGGTGCAACAACGAACATCGACACTTAGGTATCGCTATGATGACGCCGAGGGACGTCCACACCGGCGAGGCTGATGATATCACATGGAAAAGACAGGAAACTATGAATGCCAAATATGACCGTCACCCGGAACGATTCGTCAAAGGTCAGCGTAAACTCAACTCCCTATCTAGGGGGTATGGATCAACAAACCTGCAGCCGTTTGTCGAATCACAGAATTGTCTCGTTTCTATTGACGAGTTCCACACCTAGAAAAATCATCAGATGACAGGGCGGCTCGGGATATGTACACTGTTGGTGGACATAAAACGAGCCGCCGCTTGAGTAAGGAGACAGTTGTGAAGGATAAGCGGGCTTCGAAGGAAAGAGATGCAGCCAGTGATTTCATAGGCATCAGCAGGGATGCGCGACGAATCAGACTGGAGATCAAGATGTGGGCAAATTCGCCCAACCCGATTCTCATTACGGGGGAGACCGGTACCGGGAAGGAACTGATTGCCAGGGCTCTGCATAAGAGCTCGAATCGAAGTGAACGGCCCTTGGAGATCTTCAACTGCAATGAGTTCGGTGGAGACATATCGAGAATAAGAAGCGATCTGTTCGGACATTGCAAGGGTGCATATACGGGAGCCCATACCGACAGGCAAGGTCTACTGGAAAGAGCCCGAGAAGGAACTGTGTTCCTTGATGAGATCGGCGATTTGCCCGATGAGGTTCAGGGTGTGCTTCTTCGCGTGATCGAATACGGAGAGTACTGCCGGTTAGGAGACAATGCTGCCAGAAGATTCAAAGGCCGGCTTGTAGCTGCTACCAACAAAGTCAATCTACCCTCTGCTAACCTCAGACAGGATCTCTACCATCGGTTCACTCATCGCATACACGTTCCTCCCCTCAGAGAACGGTTGGCAGATATTGTGCCGCTATTCATACACTTCGTTGAGAGAGAATCGATATCGGATCCCCCTATCGATTCAGTGGAGTTCCAGATAGCACATCAGCTTCTAGTCTACCCATGGCCGGGCAACGTCAGGGATTTGATCAACAGGACTCGGGAGTACCTCGCCCAGAGGGCTCCGCTCAGCTCACGGAAGGACGAGTATTTCCGGTATACCTGCAACTGGCTCTTCAAACCACTGGACGAACACGACCTGTCGTACTTCACTTCGTGTTTTGCTGGCGAATGGATTGATCATGACGAAATCAAGTTCCCTCCAGACGTTACACTGAAGTATATCCATCGTGAAATACCACTGCAGTATCTCATGTGGGCGAGCCAACATGCCGTAGAACTCGCCAACGAAAAGGTTCCAAGCTGGGTGACCGCTTTCTTTGCTTCTGTCCTGAAGGAGTTCGAGGAAGAGTTCATTCATCGGGTGAATAACCTGCCTCCTTCATCAGACGAGAAGCGGATTTGGACTGAGAGGCTGCAGGAGTTACCGCGCAGAGGAGGAGTTCAACCCTCGTGCTTCTCCTCCAGGCTTCGACGTGAGATAGGCAACAAGAGGAAGTTCACCCTATTTCATCCTCAGTGGGAACGAACCGAATTCAGAGACGAAATTCAAGAGCAAGATCGACCCCCGTCAGCGACGGTTACCTTGGCATCGCTCAAAGCAGAGGAAGAGGAGCGGACAACACAAAGGATTTGGGACGCCTTTATTGAGCACGACAGGAACGTCACTCGCACGGCTGAAGCCCTATCAGCTGACCGTTCGACTATCCAACGCTATATCAGGAAGTACAAGGATTTACACAGAAACGATAAATAGACTCGGCAAGTGCGCCTCGTCAAGTCAGCACCGTGGATTGTGAAGCATCCCGCCGGCCTCACATCGAGCAGCGTAGTGCAGTGCGGACGCCTCACTCCGAAGGCAAACCGGCGCCGAGTTGTATGACAACAATCCTCCCCCATGATGCCTATCCGTCTATTCTATAAAGACTAACAGGTGCTGGCACGCGGTTGTTGCGGTGCGGCGCGGATGCCTCACCGCTCTGCTGCAAGAACCACCCTATAATAGCTAACCACTTATCCCGCATTTGATTCGGACATGCTGGCATGAGCCTTGCGTTACTGCAGCCATGTAACCGGCACCGGCAGCTAGGTGCGACAGGAGAAGAGCATGGGCGGTAACCCGATCGCAGTGAGAAATCATAGCGTGAGTCACCACTATCCGAGAAGCCCGAAGCGTAATTCACTCGAAATCGCACTCCTGGAGATTACCATCGCGCGACTCAATCCCTTGATCGATCCTCTGACCGACCTGCTCGTCCGCGAGAGGATCAGAGAGATGGAGCATGTGCACTCGCAGGACGAGACTATTGTACGCAATAAGAAAGAGCAACTCAAGGCCAGCATGGCTGAGGATCGATTGCAATGTCGACCCTGAACCCTGCAGTCTCACAGATCATACGTGACCGATTCGGTATTGATGCCCAACCTGGTAGGAAGACCATATGTCCATTCTGCGGTCACCAGACTCTCTCCGTCAAACGAGACGACACACTTGCCAAGTGTTTTTACCCCACCTGCGGGAGATTCATCACTGACAGTAGTCCGAAAGGAAGCCAGATTGCTGAGTTGCACGGTATACTGGAATCTATCTACCTGGATTGGCACAGTGAATTATCGCGGCTGTCAAAGCAGTCAGGTCGCAACGCGTATTCGTATCTCTATGACGAACGCAGAATGCACCCTCAGGTCGTGTCTGACTCTATGCTCGGAGCTGTTCCTGTAGCGTACGATGCGGAGTCAAGATTCAATGCTCGAATAAGTGAGATCGAGACCGAAGCCAGTGAAGGAAACGCGGATCCGTCAAAGCAACATAGGACAAGCACTGACAGCCCCGAAACGAGAGTCAGCTACCTCAAAACAGCAAGAAAGAAACTCCTCAATTGTTTGAAAGGCACGGCGGGCTGGCTAGCCTTCTTCCACACCGACGCATATCACCGAATCGTTTCTATCAGGTTTCGCAGGCTATACGCGAAAGATGTTTACTTCTTCAAACCACACGCCGACGTAAACGGCCTATTCGGTCACGGGCTGTTCCATCCCAACCAGTCTCATGAATCGCTAGCGAAAGACCTCCCACTTCTTGTGACTGAGGGCGAATTCAACCAGCTGCAGCTGCAGTCGCTCTGTGTACGCATCAACGAAGCTTCAGGCCAGGAACCGGATTATGTCAATGCCTGCGCTGTTGGCGGCGTTGATAACGCCGATTACGAGACAATAGCCCGAGTTTCCAAGAAACCTGTCTTCTGCTATGACAATGATGAGAATCAGGCAGGGTTCGCTCTTGTCACGAAAGCTCAACGAACCATGCATGTGGCTGCTTTCACTACACCCGAGATCGAATCTGATCTTGACAGCTTCATCCGATCCTTCGGAGACAGTCATCAAGAGGCGTGGGGAGTACTGCAGGAGCTCGTCAGCAGCCGGAAGCAGTATGAAAGGGGCTTCGATTCAATCAGACAAGAGATAAAAGACCTCAGATACAAGAGGAAGAAAGCGTTTCATCTCAATGCCGACGTAGCCAATGCGATAATCGGCGATCTGAGGGAAAGAGGAGAGTTCTACAATGACGGTTTCAGGTCATATGTTTTTCTGAATGCCAGGAAAGAGTTGATTCCTGTAGACCGCGATGAAACTCAGTTCGCACTTCTGCTCGACGAATACGGCATTAACAGAGCGGACACGCTCTTCAAGTGGATCTTCGAAGCACTGGGTGTCGAAGGTGTGAAGAACGGGCAGAAGACTGAGATCAGGAGATTCGCGTACTACGACAAGCGTGCACATACTGTATACGTCACCGATTTCGCCAATCAGATGTATAGGATTACACCGGAGAGAATCGATCTGGTCGACAATGGCACTGAAGGAGTTCTGTTTGTTACGGATCCGTTGGCCGAGCCATATGAGATTCACGACAGAGAGTCCGCTGAATCGTTCTTGGACAAGCACCTGATATCCAGGGTCAATCTCTGTTCCGACAGGCTGAGCCCAGACCAACGGCGACTTCTACTGCTTCTTTGGATAGTTTCCATCTTCTTTGAGTCTATTATGCCCACCAAGGCAATCCTTGTATTCATAGGCGAGAGAGGGTCCGGCAAGTCCACAGCGTGTAGACTACTCGGCAAGATCCTGTTCGGGTCGAAGTTTGACGTGATCCCGATGCCACCAAAGGAAGATGATTTCGACACAGCTGCGACTAATGCCACCTACCTAGTGGTGGACAATGCCGACACGAGGAAAGCCTGGTTTCTAGACAAGCTTGCTGTGGCAGCCACTGGAGGATCCACTCAGAAGCGTCAGCTTTATACTGACAACCGGATCGCGCGATTCCCACTCAAGTGCTACATCTCAGTCACATCCAGGGAACCCCGTTTCAGAAGGGACGATGTCGCCTCACGACTCCTGCTCATGAAGGTTGATAGGCTCGGAGACCAGATTGTCAGTGAATCAGACCTCAGGGACGAGATTCTATCGATTAGAAATCAGTTAATGACTGAAATCCTATACTTCGTCCAGGACGCTCTAAAAGGGCTGAGAGAAAACTCGAAGCTGAAAGTCACTTCGTCATTCCGAATGGCCGATTTCGCCAGCTTCGCAATCAGAATTGCCGAGTTCGGGGGGATCAGAGACGAAATTGAAACGATTCTCAGGTTGACTGAAGGTGAGCAAAGTGACTTCACGATTGAAGATGACCCGATAGTCGACCTGTTGAAGGAATGGACCAAGGAAAACATAACGGAAGAAATCACGGCAACCCAGCTGTGCGTTGAACTAGCCAAGATTGCTGAGGATAAGAACATCGGATTCTACTACAAGGGTAAAGAACGAGCGTTCGCCCAGAAGTTCAGACACCTGGTATCAGATCTGGGTGAGCAGTTCGAAATCGCTCACAGGATGGTACACGGAGGCAGGAGACTCTATACGATCAAGCTGAAGATCGAGACAGCGTGATGAATGGACATTTCACCACATTTAACCACCCTTTTAACCGGCATAACCGATTGTTGTACATTGTATTAGATGGCACTGGTGACAAGGGTTAAATGTTATCCTCTACTTTGGAGAAAGAGAAAAGAAAGAGATATGAGAATGAAGAGGAAGAAGGAAGAAAGAAATCCCGGTTTTCTTTTCACCACTTCACCAAGTCGTTGCAATCGCTTGTCTCACAGAAACCTTCGATGGTTAAATGTCTGGTTAAATGTCGGTGAAAAGTGGAGGGTGGTCGACGAGTGGACCTGTTTGAACTGATGGGGAGATACTGTGGTAGGGAAGATGCAGTTGACCCAGCCAAGGCGACTGCGCTTCCTGAAAACCTCAGGGAAGAATGTGAGGAGCGTGCAGCAATCATGGAATACGACGGTGGACTGTCAAGAGAAGAAGCTGATTCCCGAGCCTTACGGCTGACACTTACCAAAGCTGCAGGATATCGGTGAAATGAGATTGTGGCGGGAGACAGTTTAATGAGTTCGAAGAAACAGAGGGATATCAAGTGAACAGCTTCGGGTTCTTAAGACATCTGCTGACTTATTCAGCAAGAGGGGCGCTCTGCTCGCATGTGAGTCCCAGAAAGACGAGGTCTGCGCCAGAATTCGCTTGATAGGTGCGACATTTGTGGCACTGTGTTAGTTGGTGGAAGCTTAAGATGAAGGATTGCAGGAACATAGGACGGTTCGGGAAGATTGGGAGCCTGACTGAAGGTGGTGACGAGTAACATGCGATGCGCCATGTATGCCAGGTACTCCAGCGATATGCAGAAGCAGACCTCTATCGACGATCAGATTCGGGAATGCAGGCAGTTTATCTCTCACAAAGGGTGGCAGGTATGCGAGGATCATATCTACTCCGATAAGGCGGTCAGTGGAGCCGAAGTCAATAGACCAGGGTACACGAACCTCAAGAAGTACGCATTCGGCAGGCAGTTTGATTGTGTCGTCGTCGACGATCTTTCTCGGCTCGGCAGGGACGCAGGCGAATCCATCCATATATTTCAGGAGCTCACAGCGTTCGGAATCGGCATTGCCTCCGTATCTGACGGGATCGAAACACTATCTCAGTCTGCCAAGATTCCCTACTATTTCAAGAGCATCGCAAACGAGCTCTTCCTTGATGAACTGAAGGCTAAGATCGTTCGTGGAATGAAGGGACAGGTCGAGCGAGGCTACTCCGCTGGCGGTCGAGTGTATGGCTATGACGCCGTTCCAGACTTGTTCGAGAATGGAGAACAAGATAAGTTCGGCAGGCCGAAACGACATGGTGTACACATCAAGATCAACGAAAAGGAAGCCGAGGTCGTACGAAAGATATTCGAGATGCGAACACTGGGCATGGGTTACAGGGCGATAGCCTACGAACTGAATGCGAAAGGGATCCCTTCAGCTCACGCCGGCAATGGCAGCAGGAGCGGGCATTGGTGTTTGGGCCAGGTGAGATCGATGTTGAGGCAGGAAAAGTATACAGGCGATTGGACGTGGAACAAGACCAAGTGGTTCAAGAAAAATGTTACCGGCAAGAGGCTGAAGATTGATAACTCGCAAGATAAGTGGATCGTTCACAAAGACGAATCGCTGAGGATCGTACCGCAACAACTCTGGGAGTCTGTACACACCGCATCCGCTCCAACGAGTCCGACTGAACGATCCCGGTCGCGTCCGGCGAACGGCAAGTATCCGTTGTCGGGTCTTTTGATCTGTGCCGAATGCGGATCATCCTATATCGTGACCACATCGGGAAGCTACTCAGCCTACATCTGCAACGGCTACTGGAGCAGAGGAACCACAGTCTGCGCTTGCAATCACCGCATCAACAGAAAGTCAGTCGAGGACGCGGTGTTCGGGAAGCTGTCGGAGGTGCTATTGTCCGAGGAGACCTGCCAGCGGATTGCCGACGATGTTAACTCGAAACTGAAAGCAACGTGGCAGTCACCGGAAGAGAGAAGGGCGACGTTGTTGCATCAGAAGTCGTCGCTCAGTAAAGCGGTCGAGAATCTGCTCGATGTTGCAGAGAAGGGTAATCTCACGGAGTCTCTCAAGGAGCGCCTCTTGGCGAAGGAATCTAGGCTTCAGGCAGTGAAGCGTGAATTAGTAGACCTTTCCAGCAAGAAGTCTATCCCGGCCAGCGTTGACACCGGATGGGTGAAGAAAAAACTCTCCGGCCTCGGTGATCTATTGCAGAGGCACACCGAGTCGATGAGCGTGTTCCGCGCAACTCTGAGGAACATCTTCCCCGACAAACTCAGCGTAAGAGCCGAAGAAACAGACGGCAGGACGGTATTCAGAATCAGCGGTAATGCGATGCCGTTAAATGCGCTTGGTGAAAGTGGACTTCCAATTGCTATGAATAGCGGTGCAGGGACTTGAACCCCGGACACGCGGATTATGATTCCGCTGCTCTAACCAACTGAGCTACACCGCCATTATTGCTTGATCGTAGCGGTCAGCGCACATAGTCTATGCGCTGATCAACCAACGCGGAATTTA